>VGOE01000031.1 GCA_016876035.1 Chloroflexota bacterium | reverse complement strand
GAGAAAACTAAAGGCAGCGGCCGCCAAGCGCAAGGAGGTGAACAGACTGAGTGAGTTGACCAAAATCGAGGTCGGGGTCTAACATTTTGGCAGGGTCGTTTTGTCCGAAAACGACTGAAGCATTACATCTACGCCGCACACTGGTCACCCTTTAGCTTTATCGGCGATAGGTTTTTTCACGGGCCCACCCTTGCGGAGGTCTGGGGTGCTGCGGCCCAGGCGGATGTGATAAAGCTCGATCTTAAGAGAGCGTCAACTGAAATGGTTCACATTCTGGCTACATTCCTGGCCCGTACATGGAGAGCAAACAATACTGAAGTAGTAGTGGTATCCGACAAACCAGAAATCCTAGCGTTACTGTCCCAACAGGAGCCGAGGCTTATAGCGATGTTGGGTGTAGTGAACAGCAAAACCCTCAGTGCCTTGCTTTCTGATGAGGATCTGCTGAGAATCATCGATGGTGTATCTGTACGTCATAGCCTGCTGACTGCAGATTCAGTTGAAGCTCTTAAGGAAAGGGGACTGATTGTTTTTGCGTGGACGGTAAATGAGCCGGAGAGGATGAACGAGTTAGTGGAGTACGGGGTGGATGGTATAGTCACAGATAACCTTGCAATTATGCAGTTGCTTGGTGGTCGGCAGCTAAGCTAAGCCACACTGAAGGACCTAATGCGACAGTAGGCTGCAAGTTAACGCCTGAGGCGAGCTGTCAGTAGTCCAAGCAGGAAGCCCAAAGTGGCTGCGAAAAGCAGGCTCCATGCCAGGCGTGTCTCTACCCTGAAAAAGATGAGGCGCACCTTTACCACCACAAAGTTCTCGGCCACAAAGACTGTAATTAGGGTGAAACAGACAGCAGCCAAGGCCAGGGTTATGGTCCATCGCCAGGATAGCCACGGTGGTATGCGTATGCGTTGCTTAAGATCCACAAGGAGTCTCCTTATTGTCATTGCTGCTCACCTATTATGAGGCGGTAGCGGCCCATGGGAGGTGGTGGCTGTCCGTTAACGTTGTTATATCTGTAAGTAGGTTCCATTTCCAGACATCTCAAACTGGCAGGGGTAAGAGCGTCAGACAGTCCAAACAAGTATTTCTAGAGTGACCTCCCAATAGTTAGCCTCTTCTGTCGGCATACTGCCAAGGAAGGATATCGCCCCGACAGCCTCTAACTCAGATGCGATGATGTCTTGGGCTTGGCGACAAATCCCCGAATCAGCTCAGGCAGTCTTTCTGCTGCCTCTCTTCTCTTGCTTGTATTGGCAGCGGTAGCATCTACATACTGAAGTGCTTTTGTTTCGCAGAATTTGACGCAGGTGGGGTCTCCATCGCACAGATCACATTTTATTATCCGTCTGGAGACATGATCCAGCGACACAGCGCCGAAGGGGCAAACCGCTACGCAAAACCGACAGCCAATGCAGAGGTCATCGTTGACCTTCACCCTGCCCAGGCCTTCGTCTCTGGTCATGGCCTTGACCGGGCACACGGCCACGCAAGGTGCTGACTGGCACTGCTGGCATAACATAGGGGTATCAACGCAAACCGACTCCCACTTGACCACGGCAATCCTGGCTCTGGCCGGATTGGCGGCACCGTTCTTCTTCACCGAACAAACCACTTCGCACAGCCGGCAGCCAGTGCACTTGGAGTAGTCTACCATCAGTATTCTGTCCATCTTCCCTGCCTCCTGTTAGACCATCCCGCTAAAGCAAGTGAGACGGCTCTTTGTCCAGTCCCAGTCTGGCCAGTGTTTCCGGTTTGGGTACCCCTTTTTCATCCCAGCCATGTGCCTCATAGTATTCATCAAGCTGCTGCTCGTACTTCTCCCTATTTATGACTTTGCGTTGGAAGCTGTGGATACCGGTGGCTGGAGTAGGCTCTGTCATAAGGCGTTCCGGCGGATAGTCGTCCTTCCTTGTGGCCCCCTCCCGAATATTGAACATCCGCTCCAGGGTGTAGATCCGTTCGACTGCCTCGTACATTTCTGACGCCGAGATGTCGAGCCCCGTAACATGCCGAACCAACCGCGAATAATCCTCGTAGTTTAGGGTTGATGGACTCATGAAGAGAGTCTGAAATTTACACATTCCCAGCGCATCCGGCACTGCGTACATGAGCTCGTAATAGCGCACCAGCTTGCCAGCGCCCTCGTAGCAGGTGAAATCGGGTGGCACGGCGAAGCCAAACAGCTTGTCCCTGGCCTCCTGTGATCCCATCAGTGAATCCGTCCCAGGACGGCTTCTCATGTGGTCAGCGCCCCTGGTAGACGTGGCTACGCCGAGGGCCATAGCCGGCGTGGCACGGTCGTCCGTGTGCAGCCAGCTCATGCCCTTGACATGAACATTGTAGTAGCGAGACTCCTCCCCTAGCTTCTCTATGGCTCTCAGAGGCCCTTCGGCCAGTATGTTCCCGAGTCCTTCTCTCATGGCAATCTGACGCATCATCTCGTACATTACCTTTTCATTGCCCCACTCCAGCTTCAACCCTTCGGTTATTCTGTCGTCGATAATGCCCTTCTCATACAGCTCAATAGCCCAGGAGACTATGCCACCGAATTCAAGAGAATCCAGACCGTACTTGCTGCTCAACTGATTGCCTACAAGCACAGATTCCATCCTGCTTATGTCTAGCTCAGGTCCCAGCCCACCCATCGTGCTCCAATCCGGCCCCTCCATGTAGCTGCCCTTATCAGATCCCTCGGGCACTACATACCTATGGCGGCAGTGGATTGGGCAGCCAAAGCAACCAGCCATTCCGAAGGTAAACTTTTGCAGGTTCTCAGCATACAGGTTTTCGCCAGCAGGATCCTGATTGCGTTGCAGGTTCCTGTATCTCAGCCGACCCAAGTTGTTGGCATCACTGTGGCATGAGGGCGTGCCCAAAGTAGACCACACCTTCAGGAAGAAGTTATCTCTGATCATTTGGATAATCTTGGCCACATAGTCCAGAGCCTCTTCTGGGTAGGCAATCGGCAGGTCTCGAGTACCCCTCACCGCTATGGCCTTCAGATTCTTGGATCCCATGACACAGCCCATTCCTGTCCTACCCGCGGCGTTTTTCAGCCCAGTCATGATGTTGGCAAACCTGACCAGGTTCTCTCCCGCCACACCGATAGACGCCACTTTTATATCTTCGTCCTGGTGCTCTTTCCTGATGATGGCAGGGGTCTCTGTGGTATCTTTCCCCCACAGGTGTGTCGCATCTCGTATCTCGATGTCCCCATCGTGTATCCAGAGATAAACAGGCTTCTCAGCTTTTCCCTTGATCGCCAGATGATCGAAGCCGGCAAACCTGAGCTCGGGGGCAAAGAACCCCCCCATATTAGTGCTGCCCAGCAAATTGGTCAGCGGGGACTTAGCTCCAACGTTGCACCTCCCGCTTGACGGGGCAAGGGTGCCTCCGAGAAGGCCGGCGCTGACAACCAGAACATTCTCAGAACCAAGAGGATCAATGCCAGGCGAAATGTGGTTGTACAGGAGATAGGCATCTATGCCTCTACCGCCGAGATACGTCTTCCGTATCCTCTCCGGAATCGGCGCTTTACTGATCTCTCTTGTAGATAGATCAATGTAGGCGATTCTTTGTTCTTTCATAGCTAAGACACCTCTGACCTGTGAAATATCAAACCACCCTGCCAAGCGCTGGCTGACCGCTAAATGCCATTATGCAGTACTGGGGACTGGCAAGCAGCGACATCGCCCGTATCAGGTAGCCTGGGTCTTCTTCAATTCCTCAATATCCAGTGGGTCACCCTTGGATGGCTCCCTTCTGAGACTGAGGGCTCCTATCGGGCACACGTCCACACAAACCCCACATCCCATACACTTTTGGAGGTTGATAACGGCCTTCTGGCCGCCTTTATCCAAACTAATGGCCTGGAAGTGACAGGTGTTCTCTGCACAACTCCCACAGCCGTTGCACTCGTCGCTTACCTCAGAAACATAGCCTGAAGGAGCAAGAAGAGGGAGAGCCCCTTCCATCAGGTTCCACATTTTGATCCCCGTACAGCAGCAACTGCAACAGTTACAGATAGCATCTAGCCTGTAGCCCGCCGCGTGCTCAAAATAGGCGGTGTGAACAAAGCCCTTTTCATGGCAAAACTCCAGTACCTTCACGGCTTCCTCCTGAGAAATCTTATGATACTTGGGGTTCTGCTCATCCATAAAAGAAGCCCACGGGTCACCGAGGAAGAGGCAGACCTCCATGGGTGGCGGGAGACATGACTTCAGCGACACTGATCTGCAAGGGCACGTTCCAACCACAATCGAACGAGGGTTTTGTAAGACTATGTCTCTGGCTAATTTGAAGGGCACCACGCGCTCCGGTGGACTTAAAGTCACGTCCTCTTTCTGAGTAACCAACTTTATGGCATCCTGCAACTTCATCACTTTTCCGTGGTAAAGACTGGTATCAGCACTCATTGCGGCATCAGCGATATGCTGATTCAGAGCCTGCAGCATTTCCTCAATGCCTTCATCCAGCTCCGGAAGCTCCTTCGAAGGAAGACCTGAGGCACGAAAGCCGTGCTTCACAAAGTGCTCTGTGTACTTCATGTAAAGGTAGGCCTCGAAAAACTCACCCTTGCGTTCCAGCGGAAAAGCATCATAGAGCGCCCTTGTTATCTCGTGGTGCATGATTAGCTCCTTTCTTCATGGCTTTTTGATTATTCTCGCTGCGTTCGCTAAGGGCTGGACTCTGTTTTTCGACAACCTGCGCCTGAAGACAGCGCATCCCTTCTCTTCGTCTTGGGCTAAGATACTCTGGACACACTGCTATGTCAAGTATGAAGAAGTGATGGTTCATTGGATTGTGACTGCCGTTCATCATAGACTTTTCCCGCACTGCTGGTGTATGATTTACGCCACTACCCAAGAAAAAAGAACGAAGAAAGACGCTTGCCAAAATCAATGCTGCCTAAACGTATCCATAGACTAGAGGAGCTGGCCAATAACCTTTGGTGGAGCTGGCATCCCCAGGCACGCGAGCTGTTCCGGGTGTTGGACTATCCGCTGTGGAGAATAACCGACCACAACCCGGTTAAGCAGATTCGCGAGATCAGTGCTGAGAGGCTGGAGGCGGCAGCGGCCGACCCCAAGTTTCTCAGTCTGTATGACTCTGTAATGTGGCATTTCGATGCTGACATGTCGGCCAGCGAAACCTGGTTTGCTACCAGGCACTCGAGCCTGCTACCAGGGCCAATCGCCTATTTCTCAGCGGAGTACGCCATCCACAACTCCCTGCCGATCTATGCTGGGGGCCTGGGAATCCTGGCCGGCGATCTATGCAAAGAGGCATGCGATTTGGGGTTGCCTCTGGTGGCAGTGGGTTTCATGTACCCACAAGGGTATTTCCATCAGCATATTGCCACCGATGGGCACCAGGTAGAAATCTACACGCAACTGGACTTCGACGAAACCCCTGTTAATCTGGTTCTTTCTCCCAAGGGTAGCAGACTTGTGGCCCAGATTCAGTTGGCTGGCAAGACGCTATATGTCGCCGTGTGGCTTGTCCGTTTGGGTTGCGGTAACCTTTATTTGCTAGATACCAACGTTGATGAGAATGCGCCAGAAGACCAGCAACTGTCTGCCCGCCTTTACACCGCTGATCGCGAGCAGCGCATCCAGCAGGAGATAGTGCTGGGGATCGGCGGAGTCCGAGTTCTAAAGGCGCTGGGCATCAAACCCTCAGTGTGGCATGCAAACGAAGGCCACACTGCCTTCATGATGCTGGAGCGCATTCGGGAAGAGGTGCAAGAGAGAGGTGTTCCTTTCGCCCAGGCTCTTGAGCGGGTGAAGGCTACCAGCGTTTTCACTACCCATACGCCTGTGGCCGCTGGCCACGATGTTTTCTCCCCCGAGTTGGTGGAGAAGTACTTTCAGGACTACTGGGGTTCCCTGGGTGTTGATCGGCAGGCTTTTCTGAAGCTAGGACAGTATGATGGCTGGGCAAACCAGGGTTTCAACATGACGGTGCTGGCACTGAAAGCGTCCAATTGGCGCAACGCGGTGAGCAGCGTTCATGGCGCGGTGTCGCGAAAAATGTGGCATGCTCTCTGGCCTGATGTCCCGGAGCAAGAGGTACCTTTTTCTTATGTGACCAACGGGATTCACGGGCCCACATGGCTTGCCCCTGAGATGGCTCGCCTGTTTCTGAAGTACTTGGGGCAGGATGTGCACGACCTTGTGGAAAGGCAAGATGATCCCAGCCTTTGGGAACACGTTTCTGACATTCCGGACGAAGAGTTCTGGTCAGCCCACCAGACTTTGAAGCAAAAACTGATGGGCGTGGTGCATGAACGCGCCCAAGAGCGCTGGGCTGAGGGTGATGCAGCGGCAGACCAGATTCTGGCCATGGGTAGCTTGCTACACCCGGAGGTGCTCACCATTGCCTTTGTGCGGCGCTTCACGGAGTACAAACGGCCAGCACTTATTTTCTATGATGTGGAACGCCTCAAACGAATAGTCTGCCATCCGTCGCGGCCAGTCCAGATAATCTTCGCCGGAAAGTCACACCCCGCAGACTTTGCCTCCAAGAACCTGCTCCGAGAGGTTTACACCAGGGTGAAAGACCGTGATTTTCGGGGGAGAGTGGCCTTCGTCGAGGACTACGATATACATATGGCGCACTACCTGGTTCAGGGGGTTGACGTTTGGTTGAACAACCCGCGTCGGCTTCAGGAAGCCTGTGGCACCAGCGGCATGAAGGCCTCAATAAACGGTGTTATTCACCTCAGCGTCCCGGACGGCTGGTGGCACGAAGGTTATAACGGCACCAATGGTTGGACCATCGGCACTGACTCCGTGCCTGGCGATCCCAGGGAAGAAGACACAGCAGATGCCGAGGCGCTTTACAGCCTGCTAGAAAAGAAGATTGTGCCGCTCTATTACGATACAGATCGCCGAGGCGTGCCTCATGGGTGGATTCGTGTTGCCAAGGAAGCTATTCGCTCGATTGCGCCGGCCTTCTCCGCCCGGCGAATGGTCAAGGAGTACATTGAGCAGCTATACATACCAGCGGCTAAGTCGCTGAAAGAGCGGAAAGCAGGCTGATACCCTGTCCCCGATACAACCAGAGACGAGCCTCTATTAAACAATCTTCACAGAGCTCTAGATACGTAGGGTGGGCTGAGCCCACCAATTGGTGTTCCACAAGTAGGTATCAGGTCCCGGACCTTAAACCCAAAATATAACCTCAGATTTCTTGTAGGTCTGAACAACGTCAGAGTGCACGGCTATACATTCCATCTGCAAGGTAGTAAGCTTAAGACCCCCTTCAGTATTCCGAGGGCTGCCAGCGCATCAATCGTAGTAAGGTAGCACCGAACTACAAGATCAACAGGTGCCCGGGTTGGGTGAAGGTGCCTTTACAGGGTATACTGATGGCTACGGGAGATAGAGGAGTGAACACTGCATCAGAGACCAGGGCGCTTCATGAGCTGGCCCGCATGTACGGGGTTCAGACGTCTTACTATGATATGACCCGTACTCGCCGATGGACCTCGGTGGAAGCCTTGCTGGTGGTGCTTCGCTCAATGGGAGCGCCAGTGGAGACACTTCGGGATGTTCCATCCGCCCTACGGCAACGCCAGCAGGCCCAATGGCAGCAGCCCTTGGAGCCGGTGACCGTGGCCTGGGAGAGTAGAGCCCACTCGATCGAGGTGCGATTGCCTGCCGCTGCCGACGCTTCTTTTGCGGCACACCTGACACTGGAAACAGGCGAGCAGCAGAGTCTGACGTGGCGTGGGGCTGACCTACCGGTTATGGGAGCCGCAGAGGTGGAGGGGACACGATATGTGATCAAACGGCTTACTTTACCTGGAAGGCTTCCCTGGGGGTATCATCGCCTCACCCTGGATGCTCCGCGGGCCACTCCAGAAAACCCCGTGGAGAGCCTCATCATGGTCGCCCCCCGCAGGGCATACAGCTTTCTAGAAGGATCAAACGGCGCTGCCTGGGGAGTCTTTCTGCCGCTGTACGCACTTTACACCCAAAGGAGCTGGGGTAGTGGCGCCCTGTCAGACCTGGAAACCTTGGCAGCCTGGGTCAGCCAGAGCGGTGGCAGTGTCATGGCTACCCTGCCCCTCCTGGCGACTTTCCCGGAAGAGCCCAGCCCCTACTCCCCGATAAGCCGCCTGATGTGGAACGAATTCTACCTGGACTTATCCAGGGTGGCAGAGCTGCCAGAGTGCCTGCCGGCACAAACCACGGTGCAGTCGAGGGCATTTCGAAGGGAGATCGAAATCCTGCGTGAACTGCCACTCGTAGACTACGGCCGAGGGATGTCCTTCAAGCGCCGAGTCCTGGAACAGTTGGCGCAGTGCTGCTTCGCCGAGGCCTCCGATCGGCTGGAAGCCCTCATGAGCTTCGCCAAAGCTCACCCAGTGGTAGAGGACTATGCCAGTTTCCGGGCCACCTGCGAGAAACAGGGTGTACCGTGGCAATCGTGGCCAGATTTGCTTCGTGATGGCGTGTTAAAGGAGGGTGACTATAACGAGGAAGCGAAACGCTACCACCTCTATGTGCAGTGGTTGGCCCAGGAGCAGATCGGGGCAGTGCACCAGAACGCCCAGGAGAAAGGCGTATCGCTGTATCTTGACCTGCCGCTGGGAGTCCACCCGGATGGCTATGATGTCTGGCGTTACCGTAGCGTGTTTGCCAGGGATGTCTCAGGAGGAGCGCCACCGGACAATTTCTTCGTCAAGGGGCAGGACTGGGGATTCCCTCCATTGCACCCCGACGGGCTCCGCCAGCAAGGCCACCGCTATTACATCGACTGTCTGCGGCATCAAATGAGACATGCTGGCGTCCTGCGGATTGACCATGCGATGTCCTTTCATCGTCTTTTCTGGGTGCCGCAGGGGTTCGAGGCTACCGAGGGGGTATATGTCCGCTATCCAGCCCAGGAGTTCTATGCTATCCTGTGCCTGGAGTCCCACAGACACAAATGCTGCATCGTGGGGGAGAATCTAGGCACAGTGCCATCATATATCCATCGGGCATTGAGACAGCACGATATTCACGGGATGCACGTCATGCAGTTTGCGCTCAACCCTCAAGCGCGCTGCGGACTCTGTACAGTGCCTGCTGACTACGTAGCCAGCCTCAATACGCATGATACGCCCACCTTCGCCGGTTTCTGGACAGGGCTGGACATCGAAGACCGGGTACGACTGGGCTTGCTGGACAACGCTAGCGCCCGGCGTGAGATGGGTTGCCGCTGCGCCACTCGGGAAGCGGTGACCGCTTTCTTACGGGATGCGGGCTTTCTCACTTGCCTACCCGCAGATCCAAAAGCAGTCCTCCAGGCGCTTCTGGCCTTTCTCAGCAGCAACCCCACTAAGCTGGTTCTCATCAACTTGGAGGACCTGTGGCTGGAAAGTGCGCCTCAGAATGTCCCGGGGACGACCACAGAACGGCCTAACTGGCAGCAGAAGTGCGACTATGCCTTTGAAACGTTTTCTCGGTTGCCTGAGGTGACAGAGGTGTTACGCCAGGTGAACCGGATTCGGAAAGAGAAGGGGAGGATACGGCATGCTAGAAAAAGGGGATAAGGCGAAAACACGGGCATCAGAAGTGGAAACGGAGCTTCAAGCTGTGCGTTATGACGTAAGCCTGTTGACCGACCAGGACCTCTTTCTTTTCAACGAGGGCACTCATCTCCGTCTTTACGAGAAATTCGGAGCGCACCCGTTGACGGCCAACGGTGTGCCAGGAACCTACTTTGCCGTGTGGGCGCCCGATGCCAGGCAGGTGTACGTCATCGGCAGCTTCAACGGCTGGGACAAGACCAGCTATCCCCTGCGGCCCCGTGACCGATCGGGGATATGGGAAGGATTCGTTCCTGGACTGCGTGAGGAAACGGTGTACAAGTACCACGTTGTCTCTCGTTACGGTGGTTATCAGGTGGACAAGGCTGACCCCTTTGCCTTCTACAGTGAGGTCCCACCCAGGACGGCCTCGATTGTTTGGAGCCTGGAATATGCCTGGGGAGACCAGGAGTGGATGCTGAAGCGGCACCAGAGGAACGCTTTAGACGCCCCGACAGCTATATACGAGGTGCACCTGGGTTCGTGGATGCGTGTGCCAGAAGAAGAGAACCGCCCACTGGCCTACCGAGAGCTGGCGCCGAAATTGGCCGAGCATGTGCAGCGGCTAGGCTTCACCCATGTGGAACTTCTGCCGGTGATGGAGCACCCTTTTTACGGTTCGTGGGGTTATCAGACCACAGGGTACTTTGCGCCCACCAGCCGCTTCGGACAGCCTCAGGACTTCATGTACTTCGTTGACTATCTGCACCAGCACGGCATTGGCGTGATCCTCGATTGGGTGCCTTCACACTTCCCTGGTGATGAACATGGGCTTGGTTTCTTTGACGGAACGCACCTCTACGAACACGCTGACCCCAGGAAAGGCCTGCACCCCGACTGGAACAGCTTTGTATTTAACTATGGTCGTAACGAGGTGCGCAGTTTCCTGCTCAGTAGTGCCCTTTTCTGGCTGGACAAGTACCATGCAGACGGGCTACGTGTTGATGCGGTGGCCTCTATGCTCTATCTTGACTATTCGCGAAAGGAGGGCGAGTGGATCCCTAACCAGTACGGCGGGAGAGAAAACCTGGAGGCCATTGCCTTCCTGCGGCGTTTCAACGAAGAGGTGTACAGACATTATCCCGGCGTGCAAACGATTGCCGAGGAGTCTACCGCCTGGCCCATGGTGTCGCGACCCACCTATGTGGGAGGGCTGGGCTTCGGCCTGAAGTGGGACATGGGATGGATGCACGATACGCTGGTATACATGACCAAGGACCCAGTCTTCAGAAAATATCATCAAAACGAACTGACTTTTCGTATGATCTATGCCTTCTTTGAAAACTTCGTCCTGCCTCTTTCTCATGACGAGGTAGTGCACGGTAAAGGCTCGCTCCTGGCCAAGATGCCTGGTGACGACTTCCAGAAGTTTGCCAATTTGAGACTTATGCTGGGCTATATGTACGCCCAGCCTGCCAAGAAGTTGCTCTTCATGGGCGGCGAATTTGGCCAGTGGCGCGAGTGGTACCATGACGAAAGCCTGGAGTGGCATCTCCTGCAATACCAGCCACACCTCGGCCTGCAGAAGTGGGTGGAGGACCTGAATTGGCTGTACAGAAACGAATCGGCACTACATGAGATGGACTGCGACGCCGCGGGATTTGAGTGGGTGGACTGTAGCGACGCTGACAGCAGCGTCCTCAGTCTCATTCGCAAGGGGCGCTCCCGCGGCGATATCTTTCTGGCCACCGCCAACTTCACTCCGGTACCCCGTTTCCACTACCGGGTGGGCGCACCGCGCCCGGGCCTGTGGAAAGAGGTACTGAACAGTGACGCCAAAGAATATGGAGGAAGCGGCCTCGGCAACCTGGGTGGGGTGGAGGCTGTGGGGATTTCCCAGCACGGCCGTCCCTATTCCCTTGATCTGACGCTCCCACCCCTGGCTATCCTGTTCTTCAAAAGCGAGGCAGAGCAGCCATGAGCCTGGAAACTGGCCTGAACGCCGGTTACCTGGAGAAGTGCTGCCATCGGTTCCCTGTCGGGGTACTGGCGAAGGAAACCTAGATGGATCGCTACATTTGTATTCACGGCCATTTCTACCAGCCGCGCCGGGAGAACGCCTGGCTGGAGGCCATCGAGGTGCAGGACTCGGCCTACCCGTACCACGACTGGAATGAGCGGGTCACCGCCGAGTGCTATGAGCCTAACCTGGGTTCACATATCCTGGACGCTGAGGGCCGGATTGTAGAGATGGTGAACAACTACGCCAAGATCAGTTTCGATTTCGGCCCCACCCTGCTTTCATGGATGGAGAGCAATGCCCCTGAGGTGTATGAAGGCATTCTCAATGCTGACCGAGAAAGTCAGAGGGCCTTCTCGGGGCACGGATCAGCCCTGGCCCAGGCATACAATCATATGATCCTGCCCCTGGCAAATCGACGTGACAAATATACGCAGGTCTTATGGGGAATAAAAGACTTTGAGCACCGCTTCGGGCGACGGCCAGAGGGAATGTGGCTTCCTGAGACGGCGGTTGATCTGGAGACGCTGGGCATCATGGCGGAGTTGGGTCTGCGCTTCACCATCCTCGCTCCCCATCAAGCCAGCCGAGTGCGCCCGATCGGCGGCAGGCATGCCTGGCATGACGTCAGCGATGGACAAATCGATACCACCATGGCTTACGAGGTGCACCTGGCTTCAGGTCGAAAGCTCAACCTTTTTTTCTATCATGGCCCTATCGCCCGAGCCGTTGCCTTCGAGGGCCTGCTCTCCAGCGGCACTGACTTTGCCCGCCGCCTCGTCAGTGTCTTCAGTGACAAACGTACCTGGCCGAAACTTGTTCATATTGCCACGGATGGAGAGACCTACGGTCATCATCACCGCTTTGGAGATATGGCCCTGGCCTATGCCCTCCAGTATATCGAGACTAATTACCTTGCCCGAATCACCAACTACGCGGAATACCTGGAGCACCACCCACCCACCCACGAGGTGCGGATTGTGGAGAACACCTCGTGGAGCTGCGTCCACGGGGTAGAACGCTGGCGGGGTGACTGCGGGTGTCATGTCGGCCCAAAGCCAGGCTGGAACCAGAAATGGCGCGCCCCTCTGCGGAAGGCCCTGGACTGGCTGCGCGATACTCTGGCCCCCAAATATGAAGCGAAGGCACGCCAACTTCTGACAGACCCCTGGGCGGCACGAAACGACTATATCCAGGTAATCCTTGACCGTTCACCGGACAGCGTCCAGCAGTTCTTCAGCCGCCATGCCGCTCAGGAGCTCGATGAGGCAGAGCAGATCACCGCTCTCAAACTGCTAGAGCTTCAGCGCTACGCCTTGCTGATGTATGCCAGTGACGCCTGGTTTTTCGACGAGCTCACTGGCATTGAAACGCTTCAGGTCATACAGTATGCCGGGCGGGTGGTTCAACTGGCAGAGGATCTCTTTGGCGAGCCCATCGAGCCTCACTTCTTGGGACTTTTTCAAGGAGCCAGGAGCAATATCCCTGAGCACGGCAATGGCCGCCGCGTCTATGAGAATTTCGTCAAGCCAGCCATGCTAGATCTAAACAAGATCGCTGCCCATTATGCCATCACTTCGATGCTTGAGGAATACGGCCAGCGGGAGAAGATTTTCTGTTACCAGGTAGATGTCGCAGACCATAAAAGCTATCAGGCAGGCGAAGCCCGGCTGGCATTAGGGCGTGCCAGGTTCATCTCAGAAATCACCCACGAGTCGGCCTCACTTTCCTTTGGCGTCCTCTATACTGACAACTGCAATATCACCGCTGGCGTGCAGGAGTACCGCGGGGACAAACCATACCAGGCGATGCTTCAGGAGATGACCCAGGCCTTCTCTGCGGGGGATTTTCCCCAGGTCATCAAACTTCTTGACAAGCACCTCGGAACCCCGACCTACTCTCTGAAGTCCCTTTTTCTTGATGAGCAACGCCAGGCCTTAGACCGCATCCTGGGGTCAACCGCGGCCGAAGTCGAAGCAGCCTTCCGTCAAATCTACGAGGACGACTATCCACTGATGCGCTCTATCGCTGACCTGGGCAATCATCCCCCGAAGGCCTTTCGGCCTGCCGTGGCATTCATCCTGAACGCTGACCTGCGGAGAGAGGTCAGCAGCGATTCTCTGAATGCCGAGCGAATCAGGAGCCTGCTGGAGGCGGCCAAACTGTGGAGCGCTGACTTGGATGCTGAAGGCCTCAGCTATCTGTTTGAGCACACCATCGAGAGAATGATGGCCAAATTCGTTTCAACTCCCGAGAACCTCTCCCGTTTGCGAAATCTAATAGCCGGAGTGACTCTGGCACGCTCCATACCTTACCCGGTGAACCTCTGGAGGGTGCAGAAGCTGTTCTATGAAATGCGGTGGACTAAGTATCCAGGGTTCAGAAGAAGGGCGCAAAAAGGGGATGCAGCGGCGCGGAAGTGGGTATCCCTATTCTTGGCCCTGGGAGAGAGACTGTTGGTGCGTGTCGAGTAGACAGCCAACATTTTCAGGCGGCAGGTCACTCCCACGCCAATACACCCTCTATTACTGGGCTGTTCCCATCTATTTCTGAATACTCACTTTGTTTAACAAAGGGTATCCCAGTGGACTCAGCACATAATCCTTTACATACGGCTTAACCAACACGTAATTGCGGCCAAAGAACAGCGGTAATACGGCAGCATCCTGCACTACTATTTGTTCGGCGTCCTGATATAGCTTCAAGCGAACATTCATATCCTGCTCGATTGATGCTCGACCCAGAAGCAAGTCTAACTGGGGATTGCTGTAACCACCAGTGTTGTTTTGTGCAGCCGTGTGAAACAGCACATCGAGGAAGTTCTGTGGATCAGGATAATCGGCAATCCAACCACCACTGAATAGCTCATCCTTCTCTTGGTTGAGCGCATAAAGAAAAGGCTCTGGCTCCAGTTGCCTCACGTTCACCTCGATACCCAGATTGCGTCTCCACTCCTCGATAACTCCCCCAAGTACGCCTGAGATATCCCCTCCCCAACCACTAATGGTCAGGACAATAGGGGGCAAATTGGAAACTTTGCCGTATTTCGAGGCGGCAACAAGCTCTCTCGCCTTCTGAGGGTCAAATCTCAATCCCAGGAGGTTCGCATCGTACCCGGGCATTCCGGGCGGTAGGATGCCGTAGGCGGTGGGCACCACATTCTGAGCTGAAAGTGAGATTAGTCTTTCCTTGTCCACTGCATGTGAGAAGGCCAAGCGGATGTTCACGTCGTCAAAAGGCGGTGCGGAAGCGTTAAAACCTATATATGATAAGCTCAGCTCCGGATATGTGGCGAGTTCCTTCGAAACAGGATTGCTGGGATCAGTGACCAGCCCCATATAATCTGAGCTGACAGAGGATACGTCTATGCTTCCTTCCTGGTATAACTGCATTGAATTGCCGCTGAATAGCTCAAATACGACCTGCTTCAATTTGGCCTTGTCTCCGTAATAGTTATCATTGCGCCGCAAGACCAGGAGCTGATCCTGCTGCCATTGCTTGAGCTTGAACGGCCCGGTGCCGTTGGGATGCAGCCACCAAGCACTACCTGATTGAACGTTTGTCTTATCTACTACGAAAGCGGTGGGAAAGGCCATCTTCTGAAGGAAATAGGTTTTCGGGGCATCGATTGTGACCTGTATCGCGTATTCATCAATGACCTTGACGCCACTCAAGTGCGTGGACTTTCCGGACAATACATCTGCTGCACCCACGATGTCGTTCAAATATGTTCCCGCCGTCAGGGAATTGGTTGCCGGATTCAATGCCCGTTCCCAGGAGTACTTGAAATCGCTTGCCTTGACTGCCTTTCCATTGTGGAACTTCACGTCCTGACGCAGGTGGAACGTAAATGTCTTACCATCCGCACTCTCCTCCCATCTCTCAGCGATGTCCGGGACTATTTGGAGGTTTTCGTCTAACCGCACCAGTCCACTGAAAATCTGGACTATGTACATTGCGGACGAGAATTCCGCGGCCACAGCCGGGTCCAGCGTTATTGGCCCACTATCAGCCAGGTTCAATGTCCCATGGCCACCGGCAGGCGTACCGCCACAGGCCGTGACCGTTAGAGCCAGTGACAAGAAGCACAGCGTCAACAGCAAGATTTTCTTGCCGATGTTCCCGAAAAACGATCTAAAGTTCAAGGTAACCTTCATACTCGACACCAAGTCCCTTTACCTTCATGTGCATAGTCCCGCCCAACTTCACACGTATGAAACTACCCCGCCGTTGCCGCCAGTTCAAGCTCTCGCTGGAGAGAGAAAGCCTCACTAACGCCAAGGCTTTGCCGCCACAAAGCATCCAGGCCGTCCTGGTCGAAGCCGTAAACCTGCTCAAGCGCTTCGTCATACCCGCTACCCTGGCGGAATATGTTCAGCAGTTGGACCATCTTGTCCTTCCCATAGGTTTGGACGAGGAACGTCACAATGCTGTTGCTTTGACCATATGAAATGTAGGCCTGTTCTGGTATCGCCGAGAAAGGGCTAGACAGGCTGCGGACAGAGATCAACTGGTTGTTCTTGATTGCACGATTAAGCGCCGCCTGGTAATCGGGAGATAAGGTGCCTTCGCCATACGTCGCCAGGCCTTCACTCAGCCAGATTGGCAACCCGGCACCATATTCATTGAAGGTTATCTGGCCCACAACCCAGTGGGTCAATTCGTGACGAACAGCCCTCTGGCCCCAGGATAACTCGCTTGGCGATATACCAATGGCAATGATACCAAACCCCTGGAAGGTCACACCCCCTTCCCATTGCTGGGGGAAAAGCCTGGCGCCCTGCAGGTCTCGGGTACTGGCATATATGTAGATACGGACGTGACCCTGAGGTGTGGCGCCAGTGTCATCCTTAATCCTTTGCAACCCCTGCTGGGCAGCAGTCATAAGCGCGTCGGCGAAAGAAGTGGAACCGCGATACCACAACAAAGTGACTGGTTCCACAGTAATCGATTGCCAGTCATATCTAGTGTCATCAAAGAAAACGGTGGAGCGGCTGGTCTCCGCGCTCTTGCCTGCTGCATTTTGAGCCGTCCACCAGTACTCTACCTGTGCTCCTGGTGGAAGGCTGCTCTTCCTCATATCCCACACCCATTGAGCATTCACCGAGGTTGCTGGATTGAACTGAGCCCAGCCCTCGCTGGTAACGTCGGCGTAATTCCGACGGTCAACTGTGTAATGCAACCTGAGTTGCACGATATCAACGTCGCTTTGTGCTTTTACCTTGAATGTCATGGAGGTGGGAAATGAAATCTGAACTGAGCTGCTTAAGGTGATATCAGATACCGCCGATGCTGAGTGACGCGTGGTCACTGCAAAGGGTACCGTAACCAACACCGCCAGCAGTATACAGACTAAGACCCTGGTTACCTGCGATTTCGGAGGTCTCATTTCCCTTCTCTGACGGGCTTCTCTGGCTTTCGCCTCTGCTACATTCGCCCTATTTAGCATTGGCTTCAGGGCTCACTTTAGCACTCGGAAAAAGAGGAGTCAATTGGATATATTGACCTTTGCAGGAGTGTTTGTATAACATTGGACGTGACTTCCACACCTGCCGCAGCAAGCGGGCGAGGATCATCATTGAAAGGAGAAGACCGTCTGAGACCCCATGGACGTTTGAGTCATAACGGAGAGCTCTTGATGGCTTGCCTAAGCGCGGGCCGTCGGGTGAGCCATCATTTTGGTGGTCCAGTTGCCTTCAGCATCATTGCGAAGTCTAGGCCACCGTGGTCGGCAAGGCTAGCTGCATTCAGTGAGCCATGCTGTAAGTAGGGGTCAAAAGCGATGCTACAAAGCCGGGGTGTCCAGTGTCAGAACTGCAGTTCTGCGGCTGTAAGTGAGGAATCACATTCGGAAGGAGGCCAGCTATGATTAGTGCAACTGCTGTGCCAGTGGAAATACAATTCAACAGGCTGAGGCGCTTCAATGCGTTCATGTGTGTTTTGCATCTGATTCAGGCAGCTTTGATATTTGCTCTCTCTAACAGTTACTCGGTCAACATCACAACTTCTTTTCTGAAGTCGAGTGCTGCGGGGAGCCCTAGCACAGTCACGGAGCATCTAGCGAGCCTGCGCATGGGCCCAATGGTGGCTGTCTTCTTACTGATCTCAGCAGTGGCACACTTCATCATGGCGTCGCCTATAGGATTCAAATGGTATGTGCGCAATCTGAAAAAGGGCATCAACTACCTCAGGTGGTATGAATATGCGCTCAGTGCTTCCCTGATGGTGGTCCTCATCGGCATGTTGAGCGGGGTCTATGATGCGCCGACCTTGGTAGTCCTGTTTGCGCTCACTGCCGTGATGAACCTCTGCGGCCTGATGATGGAAAAGCACAACCAGACAACCGAGAAGACGGACTGGACAGCCTATATCTTCGGCTGCATCGCCGGCATCGTTCCCTGGGTAATCATAAGCTGGTATTTTATTGCCGCCGCTGCATCGCCTGGGAGTCCTATACCAGCGTTTGTATACGGTATTTATGTTTCGCTCTTTGTGCTGTTTTTTAGCTTCGCCCTGAACATGGCTTTGCAGTACAAGAAGGTCGGGCCCTGGAAGGACTATCTGTATGGTGAGAGGATGTACATGATTCTGAGCCTGGTGGCCAAGTCAGCTCTGGCGTGGCAGGTCTTCGGAGGCGTGTTAGCCAGAGGTTCGTAAGGCATTCATTTGTAAAAGGCGGTCTTTGGAATAGCGCTGATACGAGCTTCGAAAGACTTGTTGAGCCCATCGGGGTTCGGCAAGTCATGACTCAAAAGGAGGCGAAAATGGAAGGACGAACCGTTCAACATTCTGCGATAACCATGTCGCAGCTCATCCTGCCTGAGCAGGGGGGACGCGCTGGCTTTGCTCACGGTGGTGAGATCATGAAGCTGATGGACATGGCTGCGGGTGCAGCAGCGTTGCGGCATGCTCACACCGATCTGGTGACCGCGCGCGTAGAAGGCATTAACTTCTATCGCCCCATCAAGATCTGGAATCTGGTGACCATTAATGCGTTCCTCACCTTCGTTGGGCGGTCCAGCATGGAGGTGCGGGTTGACGTCTTCTGTGAGGACGTGGTCAAGGAAGACAGGGTTCATGCCCTGAGCGCCTACTTCATCATGGTGGCAATAGATGACAAGGGCACGCCGACTGAGGTCCCACCATTGATACTGAGGTCGAAAAAGGAAAAGGATCTGTGGGAGAAGGGTAAGCGGAGATACGAGACGTGTAAGCAGGACCTGATGCCTGAAGACAGTGATTTCAAGGTATGCCGCGAGGAACCAATACTGCTGGATTAGGCAGGGGCAGAAGTGCCGCTCTAGCGCCTCGTAACCTCTCCGCTGTTGCGTGACAAGAAACGTTTCCAATAGACGCTTGTGGAGCGAGACACGCCTTGACGCCGGTGAGAAACAAAGAGTGGGCTACCGGAGGCGGGGTCTGGGTGGGCAGTAGCGGACCGCTGGTTCCGCCCCGGATTCCGGTTGCAGTGCGTAAGCCTTCCTTTTTCTTGCTAGTTGTGAAAGCTGAGCTGAAGGGTCGCTAATGTCACCAAAGAACATGGCCTCCGTTTCGCAGCAGAGGACGCAGAAAGGCTCCAGCCCCTCATCAACCCGATGAGCGCAAAGGTTGCACTTCCACGCCTTGTTCTTCTGGGTATCGTACACCAGCACGCCGTAGGGACATGCCTCAAGACACTCCTGGCAGCCATTGCACTTCTCTTCGTCTATGAGCACTATCCCATCTTTGCGCTGGTATATGGCTTCGGTAGGGCACGACGGTAGGCAAGGCGGCTGACTGCAGTGCATGCAGAGTACAGGAAGATAATACATGCTCAGGTTGGGGTACTCACCAGCGGGCGTATCTCGGTGAGGCCCGCCTACGGTGTCCACCCTGATTCCAGAAAACCCATCCAGATTGTGCTCCATCTTGCAGGCCACGTTGCAGGTCTGACATCCCGTGCATCTGTCCAGGTCGATAACTAACCCATATCTCTTGGCCATTTTCTAGTCCCTCCTGACCTTCTCTATTTCCACCAGGACATCATACAAGGCGGAGTTTGGCTCGTAGATGATTTCTTGGGCCGGGTTGATGACTGAGTGAGTCAAGTCCTGGTGATTGCCCTCAAGGAAGTGTTCTGGCCACCATCCCTGAGTGACGTTGACCACGCCAGGGCTTATCCCCTGGTGAACTCTGGCTTTGAGTTTCATCTTGCCCCGATCGTTAAAGGCACAGACTATGTCTCCGTCCTGGATATCTCTTGCCTTAGCATCAACGGGGTTAATCTCCAGGACAGGCTCAGGGTCCAGTTCTGTCAGCCAGCCCACATTGGCCAGCGTGGAGTGGGTACGGTAGCGGGTGTGGGTGGTTAGAAAGGTCAGGGGGTACTTGTTTGCCAGCGGACTTCGGACACTCTCCAGGGGTTCCAGGTAACAGGGTAGCTGCTGCCCCAGTTCCACCAGTTTTTCAGAGTAGAATTCCATCCTACCCGACGGAGTGAAGAAGATGGGCACGTTGCTGGCCTTTGCCTGCACCGGACCCTTCTTCAACCTTTCCACGGTTATTCCCGCCTCAGCAGCATATCCGGAAGACAGCATCAACTCGATGACCTGCTCTGCACTCTTCTCAAAGTAGTCCCCCAGACCCATTCTGCGCGCCAGTTCCTTCAGTATTTCCGGGTCTGGCTTGCACTCGTAAAGTGGCTCTATGACTTTGTTCTGCAGCTGGAAATAGTTGGGAGCGCCTGGCACACCGATACACGGCAGTATCAAATCGCTCTGCTCAAAGAAGGTGCAAGCTGGCAGAACAATGTCGGCATACTGAGCGCTGGCGTTCATAAAGAGGTCAGCCACCACGATGAAGTCGAGCTGTGGCAGGAGTTCCCGGGTGATCAAATTGGCATTGGGAAGCTGGTTTACCATATTGTGCTTGGCAACCCACAGGGCTTTTATGGGATAGGGATCGCCTTTGGCAATAGCATTGTATAAGTTCAGAATAGGAACAAACTTGCAACCACGGATCCCATAAAGGCTGGCGTATGTTTCGTAAACAAACAATCGCGAGCCTACCAGATGGAGGTTGCCAGTAATCGCTGCCAGCGTATTTACGGCACGGAAGGCTAGGTCACCGTGAAAAGTCCTCTGCATCCCCATGCCTCTATAGGAAGCCACCGGCCGGTGTTGAGCGTAGTCCAAAGCCAGTCTCTTGATGGTAGCCGCAGGAACACCCGTTATCTCTGAAACCTTCTCGGGCGGGTAACCGCGCACCGCCTCAACGAGCAATTCAAAGGAAGGACGGCAGTCAATATTGCCTACCCTGTAACCACCCGTGAGAGCTGGGATCACCCCCGGCGCATCGTGGGCACGAGCCTCGCCGGCCGCAGTGTCCCACACCGTGTACTTTTCGCTAGAACCACCCGAAACGACATCGCTTTCCCTCACATAGAGACCAGTCCGGTTATTCACCAGAAAGGGGCCCACCGTGTAGTCCTTGATGAACGATGGATCATGAAGCCCCTTTCCCAGAACAACGTGCATCATACCCAGGGCTAGAGCACCATCAGTCCCCGTCCTTATAGGTATGTACTCATCCGCCTTGGCGGCAGTGGCGGTGAAGCGGGGGTCAATGACCACCATTCGGGCTCCGTTTTCTCTAGCGTCTCTGATTCTGCGTATGCCAAAGGGCTGGGTTTCGACCGGATTGCTGCCCCAAATGACGCACAGGGCAGGTTTCTCAAAGTTGACCAGATATCCCTCTGCCCAGAGGTTGCCAAAGCTGGCCAGGTCACCACAAGGGCCAGCGGAATCCCCGAAGCCTACCAGGCTGGCAAAAGTACCCTCACAGCATCCCGCAAAGCTAGCATAGGTCATATCGAGGGCTCCCATCCCGCTGGTAGCCCACATCAAGGAGCGCGAGCCATGCTGTTGTCCAATCTCCTTCAGTCTGGTGGCTATGGTTTCCAGGGCTTCCTCCCAGGAGATGCGCTGCCATTTCCCCTCCCCCCTTTCCCCCAGGCGCTTCAGGGGATACTTCAGCCTCTCTGGGTGGTAGACTAGCTTCATGGTGGCTAGCCCTCTGGCGCAGATGTGGCGATACCTGGGATCAGGAAAGTCGGCTGGCTCGATCTTGGTGAGCACCCCGTCTTTGACATGAGCTAGCAGACCACAAGCCATGCCACACCCAGTATGGCACACGGTACGAACTAGTTCCTCAGTCGGCTTCATGGCTCCTCCCAGTCACCTATTTCTCATCTTAATCCAAGCTTAGTCCCACTATCGGCTGGTGCCCTGCGTCGCTTCCATTGCTTCCGACTGCCCCAAGAAGCTTCACATAGACCTGAGTTGTGGGATATTCACAGAGTGGGACCGCTGCCCAATGTATCATCCTACTTAGAGAGTGTCAAGTTTGCCATGTGTGGTGCCGGGGCAGAAGCGTGTCCAGGGCTGAACATCTCCGTGGAATGCCAACCTGCCACGCCAACGTTCAGGCGGAGAGTGAAATGGTGTATCATTGTATTGAGGCAGACTGCAAACTGGCCCGCCGAAGCACGAGATTACAAAGTTGAAGTGAAGGAGGAATGAGACATGAGTAAATCCATCAAAGGCACGCAAACAGAAAGAAACCTTCTGGCTGCCTTTGCCGGCGAATCACAGGCAAGAAACCGCTACACGTATTTTGCCAGCGCTGCCAGAAAAGAGGGGCTGGAGCAGATCGCCAGCATATTCGTAGAGACAGCAGACAATGAGAAAGAACACGCTAAGGTGTTCCTCCAATATCTGGAAGGCGGAGACGTGGAAATAGTCGCTGCTTACCCAGCGGGAGTGATCAAGGATAGCAAATCAAACCTTGAAGCGGCGGCGGCTGGGGAAAACATGGAATGGACTACCATATATGCCGACTTCTCTAAGGTTGCGCTCGAAGAGGGCTTTCCCGAGATTGCCAATTCCTTTGAGCAGATTGCGAAGGTAGAGAAGTTCCACGAGTCAAGATACAGAAAACTGGTCAGCAACCTGACCAAAGGCGAGGTATTCAAGAAGAAGACGCCGGTCAAATGGCACTGCACCAACTGTGGCTACGTACATGAGGGCACGGAAGCCCCCAAGCAGTGTCCCGCCTGCAATCATCCGCAGGCATTCTATGAGTTACTGGCGGAGAATTACTGACGCAATCGAGCTATGATGCGGAAGGCTAGGGCCAGCCACAATTCGGAGAGAAGCATTTCATAGCGATAGCACCATAGTGGGCCGCAGCACAGGACTCAGGCCGTCCCACATACGACCATGTGCCACCACGTGCCGGAGAAAGGTCGGGGCGCTTCTTAGCTGTGCTCCACCAGCCGCATGACCTTTTGGCCATCGTCATAGTAAAGCAAGTGGTGAGGGGCGTCTGGATGATACCACAGGTACACCCCGCTACCGCTGACCTGGTCTTTCAGGGATACCTTGTAGGCCCAGACTAATCCTTGCGGGGTCTGGATCGGTTGCAAGGTAGTCATCACTTTGGCAAGCATCGTCCGCATGGCTAGCTGATTCGCTTGCCAGGTGCCCTCAACGTCCTTGCCGACGACATAGACCGTATGTCGGCCGTCGCCTAGACCCGATAAACTAATATGAGTGCCGGCCGGCAGATCATCACTCCAGGGGCCATCGTCTACCTTATACATGTAGGTCACCACATTGGGCCCGCCCACCGCTATGTCAGCCGTGGTAGAGTTTACCAACGCTGCGGGCGCACCCAACAGGGTGGCCAGCGGCCCTGAAGTCCACACCGCCCAGCCAGCTTTGGTAGCCGAGTCCTCTGACTGCCAGGTGTCTGTCGCATCTTTGGCTATCACAGAGAGCGCGTACTGGCCATCAGCTAAACCAAAGCGCATGATGTGGGTGCTGACCGGTATCTCGCCGCTCCAATCACCATCATTCAACTGGTATTTGTAAGCTACCACCCCCTCACCACCCACCATGATGTCGGTGGTGTTGTAGTTGACCACCCCCACAGGCAGGCCTGATAGGGTAGCAATCGGCCCTGCTGTACAGACTGTCCAGGCAGCCGTGGCGGCCAGCGATTCTGCCTGCCAGTTGCCTGCCTCGTCCCTGCCTATCACAGAGAGGGTATGCTCGCCATCAGTCAAGTTACCAAAGGTGATATGGCTGCTCACTGGTATCTCCCCACTCCAATCGCCGCTATCCAGCTTATATTTGAAGATCACCACATTTGGCCCGCCCACCGTTATGTCGGTGGTCTTGTAGTTCACCACCCCCGTGGGCGCACCGGATAGGGTGGCTATCGGCCCTGTGGTATCCACTATCCAGCTAGCCATGGTGGTGGAGACAACACTAATAGGAACCATGCCGGTATAGGAGAAGGCATAGCCTATCTGCAAAGGCAGCGAGCGCAGCAGGAACATCACCTCATCGTTGTCATAGGCATCGCGGAAGCTGCCAACATCGAAGGTTCGCGTTTGCTCTTCGCCCCGGGGCGACTTGATAGTGACGGTCAGTCCATTATCAGTATATGCTGAATAAAGCTCCAGGTCCTGTGCAAAGCCAGTGATGCTCCCAGAGATAGGCTTCAGGTCTTGCCCTCTCACTTTCACGGTTATTTGCTGGGTGACAGGCTTCTGGTCCAGTATCAGGCTATAGTCATAGCGGAATACCCAGGCATTGCCTTCCTTGTAGGCGGTGAATGTGGCCTCTCCCAGAAGGTTGCCCCCAGTGTCCCTGACCTCGTATACGGCGGTCTCGCCGTCCGCCCAGGGAACCTCCTGCCAGACGATATGGTTATTATTCGAGGGAGTGGAGTTGCCGTTGCCGCAAGAGACCGCCAAGAAAACTGCCACCAGCAGGAGCAACACTACCAGACCCCTCGTGACAAGCCGCCATCGATATTCCATCACTTATACCTCCGCATCCCTCCCGAAGGGAAGCACTGGCTATGCCATAGACAAGAGATAATCATCAACTAATCTAACAATAGCAAAATAGAAGTATAACCACCAGGACAGCGACTTTCAAGCGGTGGGATGAGACTGTTTGCCAGCATGTATGTGTCATTCTCACGAAGATACCGGTAGAGAGGCTACCTTCCAGACTGTCATTCCCGCAGAAGCGGGAATCCAGAAACCCTGTGACGGCACCCTGCCTCGTCATTTTCATTCCTTGTGGTGCTGCTTGCAATCCAGCGTGAAAAATTGCTACGAAGATCCACCGCTTTCATCTTTTGTGGCGCTGGTGCGTGCCAGCATGTGTCATTCTGGCCCTCATTTTTATGTCATTCTGGGCCAAAGCCCTGATCCTTCACGAAGTGAAAGGGAAGGGGTAGCGAAGAATCTCTGAGATTCTCCCTGATCCGCCGCAGAGCTTGTGAAGAAATGCGGTCCGTAGCTTCGGCTCTCCACGATTCCCAGCTTTGAAGGGGCAATAAATTCACAGCCTCGCAGGCGGACTCCTCAGAATGACACGAAGGGGTCGCTAAACGATCTTCGTAACACAGCCAGCTGTTAGGAATTTTTGAAAAGTGAACTCCTTTACGATTCAAAAGTGAACTCTAGGGAACTCAGCCAGAGGATAGTCAAGAGAGTGGACCATCTGGTTGTTCCACCATAATCGGACATGCAAAACGCCT
>VGOE01000030.1 GCA_016876035.1 Chloroflexota bacterium | reverse complement strand
TAACTTGAGTTGGGTCAGGTCTTTGACCTGTACCATGGGGCGTCCTCCTTTCTAAGATATCTTTCTCTTATCTCTAGAAGGATACGCCCCCCTCTTTTTACACACAATATGTTACGCTACCCGACGTGCTCACTCACTGCATTATGTTTTGCGGTTACAGCTTTCGTGCCGGAGAAGCGTTTGAACAAGCCAAGAGTAAACGCTATAATGGAAAGTACATGAAGAATCGGTGCACAAGCATGGAACGCTCCAATTGGGAGCCCTTTGCCCACCATCGCAACAGGAGAAGATTAACTCAAGCGGCTTGTGATGCACCGTGAACTGGGTACCAGCAGACAAGTCCAAAGGGCGTATTAGCAATGCAAGAAGCGGTGGAGGTTCAACTCCGTTTGGCGGCCAGTTGAAATGGGAAGCCTCATGATGAAAGGTAAGAACATAAAGGATAAGAGATGATGAAAGGCAAGAATAGCAAAGAGATACCAATCAGGATAACGGATACAACTCTCCGCGACGGACACCAATCCTTGTTGGCCACCCGTATGCGGATCAAGGATATGGAAGCCCTTGCTCCAGAGATGGACGGGGCAGGGTTCTATTCGCTCGAAGTGTGGGGTGGCGCTACCTTCGATGTCTGCATCCGATTTCTCAACGAAGATCCCTGGCAAAGGCTGCGTCTCCTAAAAAGGCTCATACCCCATACCCCTCTCCAGATGTTGCTTCGAGGGCAAAACCTCGTCGGCTACCGCCACTACCCTGACGATGTGGTCACGGCGTTTGTTCACCATGCCGCCGAGACAGGGATCGACATCTTTCGTGTTTTCGATGCCTTGAATGACGAGCGCAACTTAGAAACTTCCTTTGCCGCCATCAGAGAATCTGGAAAGCATATTCAGGCGTGTATCTGTTATTCGCTCACCGAGCCCAAAATGGGTGGCCCGGTTTATAACCTTGATTATTATGTCAGGAAAGCACTCGTCCTACAAGATATGGGTGCCGACAGCCTATGCATCAAAGATATGGCAGGGCTAATCTCTCCTTACGATGCTTATGATTTGGTCAAGGCTCTCAAGGAAGTGCTGCGGATCCCTGTACAACTACACACACACTATTCCAGTGGCATGGCCTCCATGAGTTGTCTGAAGGCTATTGAAGCCGGGGTAGATGCCATCGACACTGCCCTTGCTCCCTTTGCGCTGAGGTCTTCACAGCCAGCTATTGAGCCAATCCTGGTTATGCTTCAGGGGACCCCACGAGATACCGGGCTGGATCTTGCTCAGCTTCTCAAGCTGGGGCAGTATCTCGAGTCCATAGCCGCTAGCTACCGCGACTTCCTAGACACTACCAAGATAGCAGTCATCGACACCAGTGTGCTTGAGCATCAAGTCCCAGGCGGCATGATCAGCAACCTCGTAGCACAGCTACGAGAAGCCGAGGCTTTGGACAGGCTCCATGAGGTTCTTGATGAGCTGCCTCGTACCAGAAAGGAATTAGGCTACCCGCCTCTGGTCACTCCCACCAGTCAGATTGTGGGTGTCCAGGCCGTTCAGAACGTCCTTTTTGGCAGATACAAGATGGTCTCCTCCCAGGCAAAGGACTACGTTTATGGCTTATATGGCAGGCCACCGGCCCCTATCGATCCCGAGGTACAGAAAGTGGTTCTCAAAGGCTATCCTCGGGGAGACAAACCCATCACTTGCCGCCCTGCTGATCTTATCAAGCCTGAGCTCGACAAAGCCAAAGAGGCAACCAAGGACATCGCCAAAGACATTGGGGACGTGCTTATCTATGCCCTTTTCCAGACATTGGGGATGGAATTCTTGAAGCAGAAGTATGGCCTACAGCCAGTGCCTGCCGGGAAGAATTGAAGTCAGATGGGTTAGTCACCACATGAAGAATAGAGCTCAGGTAGGCAAGACAAGTCAACAGATCAAAGTGGTGCAATCATGATAGATCAAACACAGTCGTAGGAAGGTTGCGAAATGAGTAAAGGAACAAAGGGATTAATTCCGCCTGGTTTGGCTTATATAGCAGATAACTTTACCTCCAAGGGCAACATACTGGGTGCCTCGAAGGGGTCAGGAGCAAAGTGGGCGAAAGACCTCAGCCTACCCAAACGATCAGAGACCATATTCTTTGCGGGCTGCGGGTATCAGTATAGTGCTGAGCTGGAAGCGCTCAGCTCGCTGATACGAGGGATGGACAAGAGCAGAATTGGCGCCGAGTCGTCCATGGGCATCGCCACTCTCGGGAAGAAGCTAGGGGTAGACCTTGGTGGGGTGTACCGCCGGGTGGCAGTCAGAGGAAGTAGTTCTGATGCTCAACCCCTAGTGGACGCGGTCAGGGTGTTGGGTAAGCTGGGGGTCCAGTTTGGCTACCTTGCCGAGGACGAGCCTTGCTGTGCGGGCTTACTACATTATGTCGGGTTGGAAAAGGAATTCAGCCAGAATGCGGAGAGTCTGTACAGTAGGCTGAAGTCCCTGGGTGTGAAGCGTATCATAGGCATCGTCCCTTCCTGTACTTACACCCTTCGTACTTTGGTACCACACAGTGCACCAGGGTATGACATAGAGGTGCGACACTTCTCGGAGGTTGTTCTAGGAAAGATCAACTCGGTAGAGCTACGGTTTCCCAAGGAGGCTAAAGTAGTATACCATGACCCTTGCCAGTTGGCGCGCTACCTTGGGTTAACAGAAGAGCCACGCCAGATACTAAGGGCCATCAAAGGCATTGCGCTGGTGGAAACGGAGTGGACCCACGGAGAGTGGGCAACGTGTTGCGGTGGAGGTGGAGGATTTGAAGCAGTCTTCCCGGAGCTAAGCCAGATTCTGGCAGTGAACCGCACCAGGGAATTGCTGGAAACAGGCGCCAAGATGATTGTCACCCATTGTCCAGGATGCATCCTGCAACTAAGGGCTGGGCTGAAGGAATTGAAAGCCGAGGACGTCGAGGTTCTTGATCTAGCCCAAGTAATTTCCATGTCAATGTGAGGCGAACAATGTCTGTTTTCAAAGATTATAAGAAAGAAATAATGGATGCGGCCCATAACGAGCGGATAAGTCTTGCCTTGTCGCGGGCTATCAAGAGCTACCGGGGTAATACCAACCAAGCCTTGAAGAAGTTTCCCCACACCATCCAGATGGCAGAAGAAGTGAGGCAGATAAAGGAAAAGGCCATCGGGGAAATGGAGAAATTGGCCCAACAGGCTTCTGCGGCCATTACGGAAAACAAGGGGAAAGCCTATATCGCCAAGACAGCGGATGACGCCCGAAATATTATCGACGGCCTAGTGGGGAAGGGAAAACTGATCGTTAAAGGCAAGAGCATGACCGCCGAGGAGATCGAGTTGCGGGAGCATCTGGAGGGACGGGGTAACGAAGTCTACGAGACCGACTTGGGGGAGTTCATCATTCAGAAGCTGGGGTCGAGGCCAATGCACATCCTCTCTCCGGCGATTCATGTACCCAAGGAGGATGTGGCCCAGCTTTTTTCTAAGATTACAGGAGAGAAGCTACCGGCTGATATCGCCACACTCGTAGCAACTGCCCGGAAATTGCTCCGGGAGAAGTACTTCAAGGCGGATATTGGCATGAGTGGCGCCAATGTGGTATCAGCAGACACCGGGACACTGTTCATTATCGAGAACGAGGGTAATATCCGTTTGGCCACGGGTGCTCCACCGGTTCACATTGCGCTGATAGGCATGGAGAAACTGGTGCCCACCTTGGGTGATGCCAACAAGGTGGCTGAGGTAACCTGGAGATACGCTAATTACACGGTCCCCTCTTATGTCAGCCTGATATCCGGGCCAAGCAAAACCGGTGACATCGAGAAGGTAACCACCTATGGAGCCCACGGGCCTGCGGAGTTTCATGTCATTTTCATGGATGCAGGGAGAACCAGTCTCGCCAAGAACCCGATATTGCGACAGGCGCTTTATTGCCTGAGGTGCGGCGGGTGTCTCTATGAATGCCCTGTCTTTGCCGTAACCGCAGGGCATTTCGGCGATAAGTATTTTGCTGGCATTGGGGCTGTCTGGGCAGCAATGCTCAGCGGGGATGTGGAAAAGGGAGCTGCAGTGGCTTATACCTGCCTGACTTGTGGCAGATGTAAGATAAGGTGCCCCATGAAGATTGACACGCCGGAAATGATAGTCGAGCTGAGAAAGCTAATCGTAGGTGACGGCGCTCAAGCCGCTCCATTATCCTAGGTGGGCTAGACCTTCCCTCCTTCGTATTTGGCCACCGCTTTTGTCCTAAGTCCACCCCTCTCCACATAATACGCTTCGACTACCATGGAAGCAGGCTTCAGCAACTGCACCAAATCTCGTAAAATGCGGTTGACCGCATGTTCCTGCAATATCCCCACGTTGCGGTAAGAAGTGAGGTAGTACTTGAGAGACTTCAGTTCCACCAGGTGGCGATTTGGCACATAGCGTATCACCAAGCGGGCAAAGTCGGGCAAGCCGCTCCAGGGACACACACAAGTGAACTCCTCTGTCTCATAGACTACCTCGGTAGCAGAGCCGGGGTAATCGAAGGGGATGCTCTCCAGGACATCCACGTCAATGGCATCCTCTTTATGGATGTCAAATCTTCTTGAGCTATACTTGTCGAGCAACGTTTGCTCCTCCGTCTCCAAAGCTATCAATCATATCTCTCCAAACCGACCTGACTGGTCTAGCGATCCAAATCCTGGCGGTTCCCCTTGGCATCACTCAGCAACGTATAATGACTTCAGCTTTCCCGCTTTAGTTCTTTCGCAGGGTCATCGGCAGCCACGGTCACGCTGTCCGCTGGAAAGACAACGCGCTTGCCACAGCCTCGCCAGCCACCCTTTTTGTCCGACATGATGCCTGTGTAAAGACTGACCTGACCACCCTTGATAATAGCGTATTTACCTGTCGTCTCCTTCTTTGTCTTCTTATCTACCACCTTAACGCCCATTATCGCCTCCTTTCATCTCCTGCTTTCGACTTCGCCAAATTAATTCCAGTGCACTACTTCTTAATGAAGCAGTTGCGTTGGCTTCATGCTTAATTGTAGGTATTGGTCGAAACAAGGTCAACAATTAACACCGCCAAGATAATTGACAAAGTGAGGCTCTTTGCTTGTCGCACCGATCCTGGTATAATCGTGAAAGAAGGGGGGCTGCGTGGCTAGAACGCAGATTGGCAGTAGCGGAGGTGACAACAATGGACAAGGTGCTGGCGATACTCATGGCTGGGGGAATGGGGGAGAGGCTGCAACCTTTAACCATGGAGCGGGGTAAAGCGGCCGTTCCTTTTGCAGGTAAGTTCCGGCTCATTGATTTCACGCTGAGCAACTGCGTCAACTCCGGCATCCGCCAGGTTTTCGTGCTAACGCAGTACAGGTCTGGTTCACTGAATAAGCACATCCAGGAGGGTTGGGGTATCTCGAGTTCCGGGTTAGGCGACTTCATATACTGTGTGCCTGCCCAGCAGAAGATGGGGGTAGACTGGTATCGTGGCACGGCAGATGCCGTACGCCAGAACCTCGACCTGGTCAGGAAAAGGGACGTTGAGCATGTCCTGATTCTCTCCGGCGACCACGTGTACAAAATGAATTACGGTCAGATGGTGGCCTTTCACAAGAGGAAGAAGGCCGGCGTGACGATCTCCGCTATCAGGGTAAGAAAGGAAGACTCCAGAAGATTCGGAGTGCTGGAAGTGGATCAAGACTATAGGATGTTAGGGTTTGAGGAAAAGCCGGCACAGCCAAAGGTAGCCAGGGATGATCCAGATCATGTATTCGCCTCGATGGGGATTTATCTCTTTGAGGTTAGCGCTTTGCGAGAGGCTTTGCAGACACGGGGAGACGACTTCGGTAAGGAGATCATCCCAGCATTGAGAGACAAGGGTTTCGAGATCTTCGTTTACGACTACGAAAAAGAGAACAAGATAGAGGACTTCATAGTGGAAGTGATAGACGGAAGACGGAGGAAGAGTCTGGTTGAGCGAACCCGTGACTCCGACTACTGGAGGGATGTCGGCATCATTGAGTCATATTATGAAGCGAGTATGGAACTATTGGGTGTAGACCCTCTCTTCAACCTCTACGGTGAGAAATGGCCCTTCAGGACATATCAAAGGCCGTTGCCTCCCAGCAAGTATGTCATTGGAGGAAGGACATCGGACTCTATCGTGTCTGATGGCTGTATTATCAGCGGCGGGATGGTGCGGGGTTGTGTATTGTCTCCGGGAGTGGTGGTGGAGAGAGACGCCGTAGTAGAAGAATCGATTATATTTGATGACGTCACCGTGGAACCTAATGCCAAAATAAGGCGAGCTATCATCGACAAGGAAGCTAGAATTCAGGCTGGTGCATCCCTCGGCTATGATCCTGAGGCAGACAAGAGAAGAGGCTGCGCGGTATCAGATACAGGCATTGTGGTCGTTCCCAAAGGGATGGATATAGCAGCAGTCTGATCCCCCCATTCATCAAATGGCAGCAAAGCCACGACTTTTCGGCGAGCAAGCTGAGCTAGGCACGTCGCCATTGGCGTCAAACCAGCGCACTAAGACTAATACCAAAACGGAAGCCACTTCCAAAGACCCAGGTCTGCATATCACCCTCGCCTCGCCTGAGGTTGCCCCCTTTGCCAAGACTGGCGGGCTTGGTGAGGTAATGGGCTCCCTTCCCAAGGCTCTGAAACGCCTTGGTCTTCGGGTCTCCCTGGTCATGCCCGCATACCGATGCGTCCTGCAAGGCGGTTTCCCGCTGGAGGACACAGGGATTCGCCTCACTGTTCCCATATCACATCGTAGGGAGGACGCAACGCTTTTGAAGACGGAGACGGGGGACGGCATCCCGGTTTACCTCGTCCGCGCTGACCGTTACTTTGACCGAGATCACCTGTACAGCACTCCAGAAGGTGATTATCCAGACAACGCCCAGCGGTTTACTTTCTTCAGCCGGGCCATCCTTGAGGTGTTGACAATCGATCCACCACATATCCTCCACGCCAACGACTGGCAATCATCCCTCGCCATCGCTTTTCTCAAAGCCCAGCCTTACTTGTACCCGGAGCTCTCTGGCACAAAGACCATCCTCACCATCCACAACCTGGGACATCAGGGCCTTTTGGGGGGACTGGACTGGCATCTCTTAAACCTCGAACGCAGCCTCTTCACCCCCCGCTATCTCGAGTTTTATGGCAGAATAAACTTCCTCAAAGCAGGCCTCGTCTTCTCCGATGTCATCACCACCGTTAGCCCCACGTATGCCGAGGAGATCAAGACCGCCGAGCAAGGTTTCGGGCTAGAGGGAGTTTTCCAGGAGCGGGCAGACAGCCTGGTCGGCATTCTCAACGGTGTAGACTACAGTGTCTGGAGCCCTGACACCGACAGGCTGATCAGCAAGACATATAGCGCCGAAGATCTTTCAGGTAAGAGCGCCTGTAAGGCCAACCTCCAGCGGAGTTTCCACCTCCCTGAAGATCCAGACGTCCCTCTCATCGGGATGGTCTCGCGTTTGGCGGCGCAGAAGGGCTTCGAGCTCTTGGAGGAGGCACTGGATGATTTGCTGTCCCGGGATCTCCAGCTCGTTCTCCTGGGAACAGGAGACAGGCGATATGAGGAGTTTTTCAGGAGGGTGCCAGCAAGATATCCCGGAAAGACAGGGGTAAAGATTGCCTTCGACGAGTCGCTGGCCCACAGGGTCGTAGCTGGGTCTGATTTGTTCCTCATGCCCTCCCGCTATGAGCCGGGTGGACTCGCCCAGCTTTATGGCCTCAAGTACGGAACAATTCCTATCGTCAGAGCCACCGGAGGCCTGAGGGATACCATCAAGGAATTCGACACAAAGACAAGAAAGGGAAACGGCGTGGTCTTTGGCCCGTATGAGGCTGACGACTTACTGGAAGCTGTGGATCGGGCCCTGGCCCTTTTTCGTCGCAAGAAGGCATGGGCAACCTTGATGAAGAACGCCATGGCAGCCGACTTCTCCTGGGATCGCTCCGCCCGCGCCTATCTTGACCTCTATCGGAAGACGGTGGAAGCGCCCCATCACACTTATTGATGTAGAGTGCCTGCTTATTCTTGCCCCGAACAGAGAGGGAAGGCAAGAGCCATCTTGGTATTACCGTACGCTTGTAGTGTCACGTTTGTATTTTATGTCAACTTCAAGAAACTACCCTGCATTGAAGAGCCAGCGAAGTGTCCCTGAAGAAGCCTAACAACATAGTCACCCATGCTATTACTTCGAAAATACCGGTACCAGGGGCTACCCTCCAGACTGTCATTGATCTGAAAATACTGGTCATTTTCATACTTCATGGTGAACAGTGCAACCATTCATGATCGATTCCTGCGAAAGCAGGAATCCAGACGGCGTGTACAGGTGGATTCCGTGTCAAGCACGGAATGGGCTGCTGTAAGACTATTACCAGAGACACTACACTAAAGGAGTGGGGTAATCTGAAGGTGTGGATCGTTGGCGGCAGCTACATCCGTGGTCACATCGACAAAGAATCTCAGAGATTCTTCTCCCGCCTCAGGCGGGCGGATCAGAATGACACAGACACGTTGATGGACGCTCTCCAGTGCGTGGTGTGGAAAAGAACATACCCTTTGCGTTAGACTAAAGACTATCCATGACCGCCAAAATTCGTCCTGCCAGCCAGGAAGACAAACCTGCCATCATGCGCATTCTGAACGCCACGCCCGAATTCAAATCGGCTGAAGTCATTGTGGCCGAAGAGGTTATCGACAGCTATTTTGATGACCCCGGCGGGTCAGGCTATCACGTCATGGTGGCAGAGATTAGCCTGAACGTCGTGGGTTATATCTGCTACGGCCCCACCCCACTCACTGAAGGGACCTGGGACATATACTGGATCGCCGTGGACAAGGAGCGGCAGGGCCAGGGCATAGGCGCTTCTCTGATGGCCTTCGCCGAAGACAATATCAAGAAAGCCGAAGGGAGGATGGTTCTTATTGAGACGTCCTCCTTGTCGGGATATGAGAAGACCAGGCGCTTCTATTTCATGTTGGGTTATGACATCGTCTGCCAGATTCCCGACTTCTATATGCCCGGAGATCACAAAATTGTATTCAGGAAGCTGCTAAGGTGATGCAGGAAGGCTACCGGGTGCCCCCACACGCTTCACATGCCTACGAGCGAACGGGGTCAGTGAGGTGATGAACACAGCCTGCTGCACCAAAATGTGAAAATTAATGTGATCCATGACAGACAAATATGCCTAACGAAGTCATTCCGTACATAGAGATGTGTCAACGGGAAGGCGTGAGCCTGCAGCGTGGCATGAATCATCAACTCCGAGGCGGCCACTCCGTCATTCTGATGTCTGTACGGCCTGGCGCTCCCTATGCCGATCGCTTTGAAGATGATGGCTCGACAATAATCTATGAAGGTCACGATGTACCTCGGTCTTCCCAATTTCGAGACCCCAAGAGTGTGGACCAACCAGAAATGACTCCGATCGGGCAACTCACGGAGAATGGCAAGTTTCACAAAGCTGCACAGGATTTCAAAGTGGGCAAGCGGCCGCCGGAGAGAGTACGCGTATATGAGAAGATTAAACAAGGTATCTGGTCATACAATGGTGTGTTTCACTTGGTCGACTCCTGGCGTGAGAAGTCAGAAGGTCGGCAGGTCTTCAAGTTCAAACTCACCGCCGTCGAGGGGGAGGAGGACTTCGGTGCTCCTGTGACGACCAACCCGAAAACACGCCGGATCATTCCAACCTGGGTCAAACTCGAGGTGTGGAAACGGGATGGTGGCCAGTGCGCTCAATGTGGGGCTGCTGAGGATCTGCACTTCGATCACATCATTCCGTGGTCAAAAGGTGGGTCGTCAAATACACCGGACAACATTCAGTTACTTTGCGGAAGGCATAACCTTGAAAAGCACGATCGGATTGAATGAAGGCCGCGTGCCACCCCCCACGCCTCCGCCGGCTTGCCGCTGAACGAGGTCAACGAACGAAATGGTATGCACAGCCCCCCACTGCTTTGCTGTCTACCCTGTCTACCAATTTCTGATAAGCCTACCTTGCTTGTCTTTGGCAACTCCTCCAATGGCATCTATGAGATCGAACAAAGCCCAAGCCGACACCGCCAGAATGAACGGTATGCCGACAACAATCCACACGGTTGCCGCTCCCACAATGAAGAGGGTGAGCATCGCAATGGCTGTCTTGATATGGCCCGCGTAGAATCGGTGCGCCCCAAACACCCCAAGAAAGAGAGCCAGGAGGGCAGCAGTGAGTCTCGACTTCGAGGAGACCTCCCCCTTCCTTGTTCTAATCGCCCGTAACCCGGCAAGAGCTGCCACCCCACCCACCAGGAGAAACATCCGCATGCCAGGCATGGCTCGCACAAAGCCTGACCATACCTCACTAAGAATATCCTGCGGCCGGATGCGCGGGAGACTCCACGATTTCTCCCCGGTCTCAGAGTCCTTCTGATAAATGGGATCCTTCTCCAGATTGGTTCCCTCTTTGCCAGGATAATCTACCCAAACATGCTGTATCGACCAGACAATGCGATTGGGGATGCCCTTTGCGTCCAGGACGGAGGCCAGGACTAAAGCCCGCGCTTTGCAGTCCCCTTTCCCTTTTCGCAGTACCTCTGGGACGCTGGGGCAGTACCACGGCATACCATGAGTCTCCCAATCGTAGCTATAAGGAATGAGACGGAGTACCTCCTTCTCAATGAGCGCAGGATCGTCGTAGTCCATGCTTTGGGCTAGAGAAGCAACAGCAGCAGGATCAGTATGCGGATTGAGGATTCTTTTCACACTTGTCACTAATTTCCCTGGATTGGGATACAAGACCAGCAGAATCCAGACCAACACGAAGACAACGAAGTATCTCAGGAAGACCCTTGTCCAAAAACGGCTTGGCAACATACTCAACCATCCCCACTTACCACGCTAACCAGCGAATGAATTCGCCAGGCACAGCTAACGGTATGACTACTTTCGGGGCAAGGCCTGGGCAAGTTTCTCCTTGAGGTCCCCCAGGCTTAAGCCCTGAATAGCCACGACCTTTTGCCGGCTGGCACGACCCCGGGCGATCACCACGTCACCCTTGGACACCCCCAGTAGCTGGGCCACGAAAGCGACCAGCGCGCTGTTGGCCTGACCTTTGATAGCTGGTGCTTTCACTCTTATCCAGAGGACGCCGTCCCTCAGGCCCACTACTTCATCCTTTCTGGCCCCCGGCTGAACATGAACCTCCAGCGTTGCCTTCTTCTCTGCCATATCAGCAGCTCTCTGGCTTGCATTATGTCATTGTCCCTGGCCCCCACGGCTGTACTAATTCCTGTGTCCCTCAGCCCCTGATTCATAATGTTACGACCAGGGCAACATTGCTCGCCGCTGGTCATTCCATCAGGTAAAAGTGTCTCTGAAAAGATTCAACACAGAGCTACACGTGTCATTCCTGCGACGGCAAAAATCTGGAGTGTCATCTCTTGCGTGGTGTCGCCGTGGTAGTAGTGGAAGCAGACGATGATGCGCTAGCTTCAATGACACGCCCGCCTTTCCTGAAAAGGCGCACACCTCCCCGCATAAACATGTTGAATCCCAGTACGCCCGCAAGGGCAATTACGGCAGCGCACCAGAATACCCAGCTCACTCCTGCAGATCTCTCAATTCCTGCTCCAGCTATCGAGCCGAGGACGATGGCCGACGAGTTGGCCATGTTGAATACCCCCATGACCGAGCCCATTCCCAAAGTGCGACCCCTGTCTACCGTAATCGCATTGGCTGCTGGTACTGCAATGCTTTCGAACGCTCCCATTAGTATGAAAAGGCACAAGAGAGCAGCGAATCCTCCAACCCACGGGACAGAGAAAATGCCTATGGCTACCGCTATCATTCCCAAGGTCACCAGGTGTACCCGGTCTACCCGGTCGGCCAACCAGCCAAAGGGATAGACAAGCGTTCCACTCACGATAGATCGTGCCGACAGCACTATGCCGACCTGGGCAATGCTGGTACTCCTCACCGTAGTCATAAACATCGGCAAGAACGTGAAGACAGCACCGTAGTTCAAGCCCCACACCAGTTGAAAAATGATGAGCCCACGCATAGTCTTGTCCTTGAGCAGGAAAACAAAGGAGCTGACAGGCCTGTCAACTTGTGTGACTTGAGTGGACGGCACTCTATTGGGTAGAAGCAGTAGGACCATGATAAACCCCGCCGCGCCTAAAATACCCATACTAGCGAAGGTGGCATCCATCCCGAGCCTCTCCTGGACAATGCCACCGATCATGGGGCCTAGTCCAAAGCCTGCTATTATGCCGACATTGAACAACCCCATATATCTCCCCTCGTGGCCGCGCGGCGCTAGGTCACCGACATAGGCATAGGCCGTAGGAATGACCATCGCCGTACCAACCCCGCTGAGAACACGGAACACAACCAACTCCCGATAGGTGGGGGACCAAACGTAGCCTGCGGCAGCTATCACGTAGATGAGGAGTCCAAGCCAGAGAAAGAGCTTCTTGCCAAACCTATCAGAAAGTCTGCCTACTACCGGCATGAGCGGGACCTGGGAAAGAGCGAAACCAGAGAAGGCAAGCGCAATCCAGATACCACTGGCTCCCATGTTCTCAGCGAATTTGGGCAGTAGAGGGCTTACCATGCCGATGCCTGCAATGCTGATGAGTAGGGCCACCCAGACGATTACAAAGGATCTGTTGTTTGAAAGAAATCGAACAAACCTCCACCTTGAACTCGTGGCTTTGTCATGTGGTACAGGTTGCTGCATGCGTTGGCCCGTCTCCTGCATCTATTTCAAGAAGTCTACCGCCTCGGCATAGTTTCAGCAACAAACGGCGACGCAGGACGAATTGCCCAGATAGGCCTAATCATCCGACAGCCGTTGCCAGGATTTGTTCCGCCGTCTTCGTCCACAGGAAAGGCCTTTCTCCTTCAGCCCATCGAAGGAGAAAGGCTTTCATAGCTCCTGCCAGACGAGCCACGCTACCAAAGCCGCCTTTTCGAATTGCCTGGTTGGTCAGTATGCTAAACCAAATTCCCACCATCTTCATTCAGGAGGCTCCAATAGGAGTCGCATGACTGTGAAACCGCTCATGTCTCTTGAGCTACCTCTGCACCCTATCCTGCTTATGGGTACCGTAGTTATCAAGAATCAGGTATAGCTCTTTGCCTGCTATCTCTTTGCCGAGTTGCCTAAGGAATAAGGAAGTTCAGAAATTACTGACGCTCATCTGTGGAGTGGCAAGCTGAGGGTGACCATGCTATAGTAGGAAGGACACCGAATAACCTCTCTACCTCTCTGCGGACAAAGCTGAATGGAAATCGGCATTATTGGTCTCCCAAAGAGCGGCAAGACCACGCTGTTCAACAGCCTGACCAAGGGGAAAGCTGACACCCAGGCTTTTGCACCCACCACGGCGCAGCCAAACATCGGCGTAGCCAAGGTCCCCGACCACCGCCTCGACGGCCTGAAGGCCATCTTCGATCCCAAACGGACTGTCCCTGCTGAAGTGCAGTATGTGGACATAGCCATCGCCAGGGGGAAAGGGAAAGAGTTGGGTGGTGAACTCCTGGTTTACCTCAGCAGGGCAGATGGCTTTATTCATGTAGTGCGGGCCTTTTCAGACGAAGCGATTCCGCATCCCGACGGCGAGATCAATCCACCGCGAGACATTGACACCATGAATATGGAGCTTGCCTTCTCCGATCTAGGCATCATTGAGCGAAGATTGCTCAGAATAAAGGACTCCCTCAAAGGTGCCAAGTCTAACGAGCGAGAAACCCTCCTTCGGGAGCAATCGTTACTGTCCCGCATCGGCTCCGACCTGGAAAAGGAAATACCCGTCAAGGAACAGTCTCTAAGCGGGGAAGAAACGAAAATGCTAGAAAACTACCAGTTCCTCACTGCCAAACCTATGCTGATAGTGCTCAACATCGGAGAGGATCAATTGTCGCAAAGAGCCTCGCTGGAGGAGGACCTGAAGACACGCTATCCCCAGTGGCCGGTAGCCGCGGTTTGCGCCAAGCTGGAGATGGAACTGGGGCAACTCAGCGAAGCGGAGGCCATCGAGTTCCGCTCGGCTATGGGCGCTGGAGAGGCGGTCACCGATTGTATCATCAGTCTTTCCTATCAACTACTGGGACTCATCACCTTCTTCACTGTTGTCTCTGGAGAGGTGAAGGCGTGGACTATACACCAGGGCACCCCGGCTGTCAAAGCGGCTGGCAAAATCCATTCTGACATGGAGAGGGGCTTCATCCGGGCAGAGGTGATCCCTTATGTCGAGTTGACCCGGTGCGGCAGCCTACCCGAGGCTCGCAAACAGGGCGTGCTCCGCCTGGAGGGCAAGAACTACGTCGTTCAGGATGGCGACGTCATCACCTTCCTGTTTAGCGTTTAGCCAACATGAAAGCGACAGCAAACAATCAGACAGGGGAACAGACATGGCAGTGAAGCTGGTTACCGACAGTACGGCTGACATCCCACCTCAGGTGGCCAGCGCTCTCGGAATTCATGTAGTACCGCTATATGTCCATTTTGGTGATGAGGTTTACCGCGACGGGGCTGACCTGAGTCCATCAGAGTTCTATCGTAAACTGGCCACCAGCCAATCCCTGCCCACCACCGCCACCGTATCGCCCGCCGAATTCGCCCAGATATATGACAAGCTGAGCGAACAAAGTGATGAAATCCTGGTTATCGTGCTCTCTTCCGAACTGAGCGCCACCTACCAGGTTGCCCTGCAGGGCAAGGAGCTAAGCCAGAAAAAGGGCAGCCGGATAGAGGTAATGGACTCGCGCTTGGTGCTGATGCCGCTGGGCCTGGTGGTTATCGCCACCGCCAAGAAAGCCCAGGCAGGTGCAAGCATGGATCAGGTGATAGATACAGCAAAGAAAGCCATCCCTAAAGTGCATGTCCGTATGGCTTTCGACACGCTGGAATACGTCAGAAAAGGGGGAAGGATAGGGCCAGCACGAGCCTTCCTGGGTACGCTGCTGAATCTCAAGCCGATCCTCACTATCAGGGACGGCGTCAGCACGCCGGTAGCCAGGGAACGTACCAGGGCTAAGGCTGTCGAGCATCTACGTCGCTTTGCTGCCGGCTTCACCAACATTAGAGAGATGGCCGTGGAATATACCACTACTCCGGAGGAGGCGATGGCTTTGGCCCAATCCCTCAACTCCGCATTCCCGACGGAGCGGATTTACATTTCCACCGTTGGCGCAGTGATGGGCACCCACCTGGGGCCTGGTGCCCTGGGCGTGGCTATACTAGAGGGTGAATAGGCTACCTTCCGGTATCAGGCCAGACCTTACTATGGGGATCGAGTTGGCTCCCTTCTTCCACCACCACATGGTCACCGATGACACAGCCATGACTAACACAACTGCCATCCCCGATAAGGCTGCCGTTACCTACGATACAGCATTCTACAGTAGCATGCCTTCCCACGCGAACACCACCCCACAGAATAGCCTCCTGGATCACCGCCCCGTCCAGAATGTGGCAACCCGCTCCGATGACAGCCGGTCCCGTTATGCGGACGCCCGGGCCCATGCTACAGCCGTTGCCAACTACCACCGGCCCTACGATTCTGGCTGTAGGATGGATGGAGGCACCAACAGTCTGGTCACACCCCCCAATCTCCGCAATCTCGATGGGCAAAGCCGCTTTACACCGGCCAGCCAGAAGGTCATGCTGCACCTGTAAGTACTTCTCAGGAGTACCGATATCTATCCAGTAAGCATCGGAACGGTAGGCATAGATGGGCACCCCCTGGGAAAGGAGCGTTGGATACAAATGGTGCTCGAACATATAGCGAGTATTGGGCGGTATGTTGCGGATGACCTCACGATCCAGGATGTAAATGCCGGCATTGATCAGGTTCGTGGTTGCTTCGCCTGGGGGTGGCTTTTCCACGAATCGCCTCACCCTTCCATCCGGCTCGGTTTCTATTACCCCATAGGCGCTGGGGTTCTCGACGGCAGTGAGGGCGATGGTGGCCTTCGCCTTCCGGTGAAGGTGAAAGGCCACCATCGCACCAAGGTCAATATCGGTGAAGATATCACCATTGAACACCAGGAAGACTTCGTCCAGATGGCTCTCGGCATTCTTTACTGCCCCCGCTGTGCCCAGGGGTGACTTCTCCATCACATAGGTCAATCTAACTCCACACTGGTTGCCATTGCCAAAGTACTTTTCAATCTGCCCTGGTAGGTGGCATAGAGCCAGGACAACGCTATCAACACCGTGACTCTTAAGATACCAAATCATGTGCTCCAGGAAAGGCCGGTTGAGAATAGGAACCATGGCCTTCACCGTATTGCAGGTAAGGGGATGTAACCTGGTCCCTTCGCCGCCGACCAAGAGAACGGCCTGCATTACTCAACGACCTCCCCAGTGCCCAAATTCACCCTCTTTCCTCTAGCTGCATTATACACGCCGCTTCTGCACGATCTCAAACTGCTATGTCTTCTTGAACACGCCCAGGACTTCGTATCCATCAGGAATACCATGCTCTGTGGCCACTTCTGTGGGGTCAAACCCAGTTACATGCCATCTGCCATTCCCTCCCATTTCCCTGGCTGAGAGGAAGAAGTGCGCCATGGCTATTCCTACATCAAGGCGGTAGTAGTGCTTGCCCTCGCGAATGTTACCATACCTGCGCTTTGCCTGGGCTACCGCTACCACCTCATTCTGGCAGACCAAGAAGCGCCACGGCTGCGTATTAGCCCAGGAGGATGCTAGGCGGGCACACTCCAAAGCTTCTATCAATTCGCTGCCCACTGACTGAAGTGGCTTCCCCCAGGTAGTGCCAAAGGCTATTTCTCGCAATGTCTTCCTTCTCCCAAATTTCGCCGCTCCTAACTCGATAGCGTCATGCGCCAGCTTACCAGTTATTTTGGTGTCGGGATAACCAATAGGAGTCAGCGCCACGATGCGCTCGCTCTTTTCCAGTCTCAGGAAACCGCTGATTCGCTCCTCCTTGAACATGCCACCAATCCAGCAGGTACCAAGACCACTCTGGGTAGCACGGAGTATCATCTGTTCCATGCGAAACCCCATATTCAGCATGAACAGAGGCTTCTCCTCCGATGTGGCGACGATGAAGTGCGGCGCCGACCCAAAGAGTATTCGTGTCCCGGCCAATGGCGCCAATAGGCTGGCAATCAGACCACCCTCATTTATGAGATGGAAACGAACCTGGATAGTGTCGTCGAGGGCTACCGACTCCCTTCCAGATGCCATTACACGCTCCAACATATCGTCTCGGACGGCTTTCCTCTGGTAGTGCCGAACGCTTGTCCTTCTACGTATGGCAGTTCGAAGGTCTACGGTTTGGCTCACTTTCTACCCCCGCGTTCACATTATACCAGGGCTTTTCCTCGTGGATCACCGGCGGCGAGAAGCGTGCAAAATCATTCAGCCACAGTCAGCGGAAATCTTGGACCTAGGCCACCAATAATAGGGCTCAAATCGCCCCTGGCGCAACCATTCCGCCTCAACCTGCATCTCGTGGCACGGAGCACGCTAGCGTTGAGCCTAATAGATGGCTCCCATGTATCTCTTGGTCGTGGCCACCACGTCTTCTGGCGTCTCTTTGGCACATCTCATCAGGGCTTCTTCTATTCGCTTGGTCCGATAGACTCCAGGGTCGAAATGCAGGGCCAGCGATGAAGGCTCGGCTACTATCTCCTTGAGAGCCTTGAGGCTTTCAGCCGGAGTTCTACCATCTGTATTCAAATAATAAGCACCTCCGGTGATAGCGAACAGGGTGGCAAAGTAATAGTTCTGAAAATCAATATTCAATAGGGCCCTTTCGCCCTTATGTTCGATGAGGTTTTCCTTATTAACCAAAACATAGGGGTTGAGCCAGCGCTCGACGCCAGCTCCTCTCTTGCCGCTACCTGACAGGTAGCGCATTTTCCCTTCGTAAAGTATCTGGACAGCTTTCTCCGGAGTCAGCCTTTCCACTTCTGGCAAGCCCTCCTCTCGGCGTAGGAAAATAACCTTTTCTATCGAGGTAAACCTGGCCAGTTTGTTCTGTTTCTCTATGGCTGTGCCGCCACTAACTATGTCCAGAGGATTCACCATGGCCCGCGAGTTCTCAAAAGCATCCCAGAGATAATTACCGCTGTCATCCACGGGTACATTTTCTATCGGGCCTCTGGGGAAAATCTCTTTCAACGCTGGCTGAGCTAGAACTGTGTCTGTCCTCATGTAATACCACAGCTCAGAATAACGACCGATAGCCAGCCTGGGTCTAGCCTCCTCATCATAGCTGAACATGACGTAGATCCAGTCATCTGAATGGATGCGGGCCCCCGGCTCATCCTTGAGCATGGCACAAAGCGTTGATTTGCCCGTGCCGGTGGGGGCAATGATAACCACACCTCTGCCAGCGATATCTAGACAGGAACCATGGATAGAATGAATACCCATAGGTTGGAGTATATCCATCCCAATGCCCAAGCCACGGCTTTTCTTCTCACCATAGTAGGATGAGTTTATACTCAAAGCAGTTTCCGTCTCCGGGCAGTACCAGAAGTGGGGCATCTCCTCCGGCACGTCGATTATGAGGTAGAACATTGCTTGAGGCTCCACTCGCGCGGGTGCTGGCGGCCAGTTATAATACTCCATTCTCTGCACGTTGGGTGAGTTGGTGAGGCCGCCAATAACGGCGCCTCCAGCCAATATATCCCACCGCTTCTTTCTGCGGTCCTTCTCCAAGAAAGGCAGATACCGTCTAAGCAAATCCGCCATCTCATCTTTAGGGGTCTCATAGTTGCTGGTTCCTCTGGCGGTCACCTTGGTCAGCATATCATTAGCGTGTTTAGGACTCCCGGTTACTTCTCGCATTGATATCTCATGTTTTGCCTGCAATGCCGGTGGCACCTTGAATATTGGATCGTACTCTAGTCCCTTCTTCTCCATCGTGACATCCCACTCCAAAGTCAGCGGCTAGATAGTAGCACAGGCCAGCGATACAGGCAACTGTCCGGGCAGGCCATTAAGCGATTTCTGTGTTAATGCTGCATGAAGCACCATCACAGTTACTTACACAGAGCCTCGCTTTACAAGGCATTGACAAAGCATATACCGTATGATAATTTCAGACTCAACCACTGCACCTTAACAACGCGATGCCAGTTCCCCAATGTGGGAAAGGGATAAAGTTCAGAGCCTTGCAAATCTTCCTACGCGTGATTTGTGAATTGCCCAACATCGCAACCTATGCTCATTGTACCCCCAAGTTTCGTCAACCGTCACAACATGCCTCTGTCCTTGGATTCTTATATACTATCAAAACTCAAGAGGAAGAATGTCCCATGATCAACATGAGCGTGTTTTATATAACCAGTTTAGAAATGTGCCCCAGCAATCCAGAAGCTAGGAAGTGTGTGGATTTTAGCATCGACTACATTACGGAGACCAAGTCTGCTCCTCTGGATGCTCTCCTCCCACTAGTGTTACACTGTTTTACCAGCCGTTCGATTGACCAGGAGATATCACATTGTCATCAACTACATCATTGCGCTGGCTGCTGAAGCGTTACATGGAGAAGCCCAGAGACAAGCCCTGTTCACTGACACTTAAGAGGATAAGGACGCACGGACTAACTATTGACGGTGCCTGTCATCGTGGTACATACTTGAAGGGAAGATACCATCCGTACCTGGCTAGAAAAGGGAGCAACGCTGTGAGAGGCATCTTCAAGAATAGGCCTCTTTCTGGCTGTGATTTATTCGGTTAATCAAGGAGGTAGCCATGGCAAAGGAAGAAAGATATGATTTCGTTATCGTGGGCGGTGGGCCTAATGGCGTGACGCTAGCGGCTTATCTGGCTAAATGCGGAGCCAGCGTCTGCGTACTGGAGGAGAGGCCTGAGGCTGGAGGAGCGGTGGAAAATACTGAGCCCATCAGCGGAGTGCGCATCACCCCCCATGCTATGATCATGTATGGCGGGGCAGCACCTGGCTTCGACCAGTTAGAGTTGTGGAAGTACGGTTTCCGCATAGGCCAAAGCCAGATGGGTGAACTGACGGCAGACGCAGAGAGGGGTGTCCTCACTACCTACGGCGTGGCACCAATCTCCGAAAAGGACCAGATGGGCTATGCCAAGCTAAGTGGCTTGCTCGGACAGCCCCCCTTCATCAGAGAACTGCTACAGGCGACCTTCTGGTGCCCGCCACATCCGCCAGAGGTGGAAGTAACGGCAGAGAATATCCCATACATGCAGGTCTACCAGAAGCATCAGCCGGACGTATGGACTGAGGAACTGCTGGACATGGACCTTTTCGATCTGCTGGATGAACACTTAGAAACCGAGCCTTTCAAGGTGCTCCAGGCGATCATTGCATGGTACTCAGGAGCGGCAGGCCATTGGCGTGGCGTAGCCATTCCGGCCTGGTGCTGCAACATAGCCTGCGTTATATACAACCGACAACAGGTTCCACGCGGCGGCATGCACGACTATTTTCATGCCGTGATGCGTTGTGCCTTGGCTCATGGAGCAGTGATACGTACCTGCTGTCCCGTGGACGAGATCATCGTCAGCGATGGTGCGGCAGTCGGCGTGCGGCTGAGAGACACCGCCACCCGCCCTGAGAAGAAGATTTGGGCAAAGAAGGCTGTGATCAGCGGCGTTGACGTTAAACAGACGTTTAACAAACTCATCGGGCCGCAGCACGTAGATGCGGGATTCTTGCACAAGGTGAACGACATCAGTATCAAGGGCGGCAGCATCTATGTCTCTCACTTCCTCACTCGCGAGCCTCTTCGCGCCAAGGCAAAATTTGGAAAAGGGATGATGGGTGGACCATACCCTATGGACTCGCGTGAGATCTACTATGAACACGTAGCCGATGTAGATGGCAAGAGAGGTTTCCCTACCATGCCACCGGAGAGGACCATCTGGATCATCACCCCAGCCGAGAGATTTGATCCCACGGATCCACAGTGCACTGTGTCCGGCCGCTATCTTATCTCGCCAGTCTACCATTATGTCCCTCCGCCAGAATACTACATCGGAGGGCTTGAGGCAGCCAGTAAGATGAAAAACAAGATGGATGCCTTCGTCCGCCAGTCGATGAGTGAAGTAATAGAAAACGTGAACTCTGATAACATCGTCTATCAATGGGCCAACAGCCCTTGTGACTCGGAATTCCGCAATACAGGCTTGATTGGCGGCACATGGTGCGGTACCCGGCACTGCCATGACCAGTGGGCAGAGAACCGCCCTATCCCCGAGCTGGCTCGCTATCGCACCCCTATTGATGGCCTCTATCTTTGCAACCAAACGGCTTGCCATCCCGGAGGCCTGTTCTTGATGGCTATTCCCTATAACTTGATGCACATCATGATCGAGGATAGTTTGGTTGAGCCTGGCGACTGGTGGTACCCATCACCGTGGTATATCCCCCAGCAGGGGAAGAAATCGGCTAGACGCCCCTAGATAACGAAGGAGGATACAATGGAAGGGATTGTCGGAAAAGTATTTGACGAGTTCCCTACCGAGAGCAACTGGGATGTGGTTGTCATTGGAGCCGGCCCCAATGGCCTGATGACCGCGGCCTACCTGGCCAAGGCCGGAGCCAAGGTGGCCATCATCGAGCGCCGCTACGAGGTGGGCGGCGGACTGGCTACAGAGGAGATCCTCTTCCCTGGCTACTACTCCAACATGCACGCCATCTACCACATGATGGTAGATTATATGCCTGCCATAAAGGACTTCAACCTGGACCGCCATGCCCTGGTCTGGGTCAAGCCTAACCTCCAGATGGCCATGGTGTTCGGGGACGGGAGCACCCTGCTCCTGACTCGCATGGTGGAGGACACCGTCGACTCCATTATGAAGTTCTCCCAGAAGGACGCCAAGGCCTTCGGGAAGCAGATGCAGGTCTGGCAGCGGATGATGGACGACATAGTAGGGCCAGCCACCTATTTGCCACCCCAACCTTCTCTGGACATGATCGTCAGCATGCAGCGTACCGAAATCGGCCGGGAACTACTGGAGCTCAACGAGAAAAGCCCCCTCCAGATCATGAACGAATCCTTTGAGAACGACCGTGTCAGGGCTTTGATGCTCTACGCTGCTTGCATGTGGGGCCTGGACCCCAATGAGACCGGCGTGGGCCTTTTTGTGCCCCTCTTGCTCACCCGGGCCAGGGACAAGGCCTACTGCCTGGGAGGATCGCACAAACTGGCTGGCGCCTTCTCGCGGGAGATCGTCCAGAACGGTGGGCTGATACTGGAAGCGTCCCAGGTGAACAAGATCAATATACAGAATGGTAGGGTTACCGGGGTAGACCTCTGGGAGGGACGCACCTTGAACGCCAAGGTGGTCATCTCCAGCCTCGACCCTCACTCCACTTTCTTCGACCTTATAGGCAAGGATAAGCTGCCCGGGACGCTCAAAGAAAATGTCGAGAACTGGAAGTACGACAAGTGGAGCTATTATACCCTGCACGTTGTCTCTACAGAGATACCCCAATACAAGTGCGATGATCCCTGGGCCAATGAGAGCTTCATGACCGTCATCGGCTTCGAGAGCACTGACCAGGTGGTGGCCCACTGGAAGAACGTGATGAAGGGTAAGCTGGACAAGAACTTTGGAGGACACGTCACCTGCGAGAGCTTCTGGGACCCGCACCTGGTACGGATGCCCACGGGCAAAGTCTCCTTCTTCCAGATGCACGCCCCCTATGAGATCGAAGGCGGCTGGGAGAAGCGGGGTAAGGAGCTGCAGGAGGCCACACTGGACAAATGGCATAAAGCCGCTCCCAACATGAAGCGGGAGAACATCATGATGCTCAGCGGTGAGAGCCCGGTGGATATCGAGATACGCTTCCCCAACATGCGCCGCGGCGGTATAAAGCATGGCGACTACACGCCGATGCAGTTGGGCTTCAACCGCCCCAATATAGAATGCTCCACCTCCAAGACACCGATCGAAGGCCTCTACCTGTGTGGCGCCTCGACCTATCCTGGAGGCATGGTGACCGGTGGGCCTGGCTATATCGCGGCCAACAAAGTGGCCGAGGACATCGGCCTGAAGAAGTGGTGGAAACCAACACGCCTGATGGAGAAGTTCGCCAAGACCTACATGCAGTAGCTCTCGAGGCCAAACCTCTAGCCTGGCATATCTAGGCCCATTTCTCATGCCCAACAGACAAGAATTGGAATTGTAGGCGGGAAAAGTATAAACTTATAGACTAGAAAAGCAGGAGGATCGATGAAAGCAGCAGTACTATACGAAGTTGGCCAACCCCTGCGCGTGGAGAACGTGACCCTGGGCGAGCCAGAGGCGAACGAGGTTCTGGTGAAACTGGTGGCTACCGGCGTGTGCCACACCGACCTCGCCAACATCAAAGGTGACGCGCCTGCTCCTCTCCCCATAGTCCTGGGACACGAAGGAGCTGGGATTGTGGAGAAGGTAGGACCTGGAGTTACTTCTCTACAGTCTGGCGACCATGTGATCATGATGGTAGCCTATGCCTGCGGCAAGTGCAGCTACTGCGTTAGAGGTCAGCTCACCAGGTGTTCTGAGATGCTGAGTTACAATATGATGGGGACACTACCCAGCGGTGCAAAGCGCTTACGCAAGGGTGATCAAGAACTGAGCCACTTCTTCTGCCAGTCCTCATTTGCTGAGTATGCCGTAGTCCACGAGCGAACGGCAGTCAAGATCCGGGATGATGCTCCGCTGGACGTCGTTTGTTTACTGGGTTGCGGGACGAGCACCGGGATAGGTGCTGTGCTCAACACTGCTGGGTTAAGGGCAGGAGAGAGCATCGCCATCTTCGGCTGTGGCGGGGTTGGGTTGAGTGCGGTCATGGCTGCGAAGCTGGCGGGGGCCGGCAAGCTGATAGCTATCGACACTATAGACAGCAAACTGGAAAAAGCTAAGGAGCTTGGGGCTGACTATCTAATCAATGCTACTAGGGAAGACCCGCAGCAGCGAATCACGGAGATAGTGGGAGGCGGAGCCGACTATGCCCTTGAGTGCATCGGAAATGTGAATGTCATGGCCCAGGCTTTCAGCTCCATCCACATCGGAGGGAAGTGTGTTATTGTTGGCATGGCCCCTGTGGCAGACATGCTCACGGTGGCACCTTACGAATTTCTCATGGGCAAGACGATGGTGGGATGCGTCCAGGGTGATATCAGAGCGCCGATTGACATACCGAGGTACGTAGACCTCTACATGGCTGGCAAGCTTCCCATCGATAAGCTGATCAGCCGTCACTATAGCCTGAGTGATATTAACAAGGCATTTCAGGCTATGGAAAAAGGGGAGGTAATCCGGAGCGTGATTCGTTTCTAGCCGCAGAGGACAGGGGGAACAGGATGCTAGAACCTCACAAAAGGAGGTAAATGGCACAGAACTATGATTTTATAATTATCGGGGGTGGCCCCAACGGGCTAGAGGCTGCTGCTTACCTGAGCAAGGCAGGGCAGAAGGTTTTGCTCCTGGAGAAGAGGTTTGAGGTAGGTGGTGGGCTGGCTACCGAGGAAGTCACTTTACCTGATTTCTTTCACAATACCCACGCTATCTACCACATGATGGTGGACTATGCGCCCGTCTACCAGGACTTCAAATTCGAAGAGTACGGTGTCAAGCATATCCATCCTGAGCTACAGTGGGCCATGCCGCTAAAGGATGGCAAATGCCTCTGTATCTACACCGACGTGGAGAGGACCTGTGCCTCCATGGCTAAGTTCTCCAAGAAAGACGCCGATAGCTATCGCCAGATGCATCGCGAGTTTAGAGAGCTGGTGGATGCCTTTATCGCTCCGGCTACCTTTACCCTGGCAGTGCCAGCACCGCTTCAAGCCGCCAAATTGGAGCTGACTGAGGTGGGCAGAAAGGTCACTGCCTTCTCCGAGAAGACGCCTGAGGAAGCAGTGAAGGAGCGGTTTGAAAACGACCACGTCAGGACCCTCATGCTCTACATCTGCTGCCACTGGGGCCTGGACTATAACCAGTCCGGCGTTGGCTATCTCATCCCCCTCTACCTGGATCGGGCGACGGCCTACCGCCTGGTGGCCGGAGGCTCTCACAGGATTTCCAATGCCCTTCTCAAGAGGTATTTCGAGAACAAGGGACAGGTGCGTACCAGCGCCCAGATCAAGCGCATCATAGTGGAGAACGGGGCCGCCAGGGGCGTCGAACTGG
>VGOE01000029.1 GCA_016876035.1 Chloroflexota bacterium | reverse complement strand
GACAGGCAGGTTAAGGTTCCAGTCGCCATTGATGTACACCATAGCCTCGCCATGGTTATCAGTGTAGACCTGGACCTTGGTGGGATGTGCCGGGTCATCGGGCATCGTCGCACCCAGCGGAGTGCCGAAAGGCAGCCGGTTTATGATCCGCCAGAACCAGTAAGGCCCGTAGCCGGGTTCCTTGCTCCAGCCCCAGCTATCCCAGTCGTAGCCACCGTTGTTGCAGAAAGGCGGGATCTCCTGGCCGGCCGGGATCTCTATGGCGTAGTACGGGTTGGTCCAGTATCTCCACCCGTAGTCCCACATATAGTAGATGTCAGCCTTGTCCGCCGCCCTGAAGTAGCCAGGCCCAGACAGGATCTCGAAGGTCACCTTGGCCGGCGGCATCGGGCAGTCATACCAGTTCAGGATGCCATCGGGAACCGTGGTGTCACGAGCACCAAATTGCCGTCCCGGCAAACTGGTGTAAGGCAATCCGACAGCCATATTGCCATCGAGACTGCTGTAAGGCCCGATAACCGGGAAGTTGCCCACCTCGCCCGCCGCAGTGTAGTAGGGTCCCAGCGGGGTATAATAACTCGTTGCGCTAGGAATGGACGGCGTGTTCATGATGTCGTAGTTGGAACGGAACTGCTGCCACTGCGGGCCAGCCAGATACTGCCAGTCATCCGGCAGAACCCAGCGCCCTTCCGGCAGAACGTAGTCATACATGTCCAGGATGCCGTTGCCATTCACATCGCAGTATTCCTTCTGCCTGATGCTCTGGTCGTCGCCCATGAACCAGCCGCGGACACGGACACGCAGCAGGTCATCGGCCGAGACGTTGGCCTCCTTGGCCAGCAAGTCAGCGGCCAGTTGCCCTGCCGGCGTCGGGTCATCAATACACGGGTTCCCGGGGATCCAGTCACCAGTGTTGTGCCCGCTGCGCTCACCCGGCACCTTGGTCAGGGTGATGGACTCAAACTTCAGGAAGAACACCACGAAGCCATGCTGGTTGAGCAGCACGCCTGGCCCAATGGGTATGCCCTCAGGGTCGGTGGGGTACCAGTACAGGCTGGCAGTCACGTCGGCCTCACCCGGCTTCTCCGAGGTCAGTATGCACCGGGACACGCCATCCGGATCAATGGGCGCCCACACCGAGTAAGCGCTGTTGGTCTGGTTGAACAGTAATCCATGGAGAGACTCCAGCGTGCCCGGAGAGCCACCCTCCAGCGCATAGTGCACCACGTAGGTGCCATTTCCGGGCTCCACGAACTCTATGCCCCAGTACTTCTCCAGCACGATCTTCTCGCCAGCCCACCGTACCTGGGGGACCTTCTCCATTTCCTGAGTCCAGAAGTTCCAGCTAGTGAACTCCGGCCTCACCAGGGCCTGAACGCCCTGCGGGAAGGCATAGTCCACCAGAGCGATGATGCGCACGGCTTCCTCGGCGTCAGCAGCGAAGGAGACGTTGGTCCGACCGATGTCCCCACTGTCGCCGCTTATCGTCTGGGTGTACCTGTCGTTCGCGCCCACATTGCCGCTGGTGAACCACACGTGCTCGGCACCATAAAAGGATAGCAGGAAGTCCAGTTGTGCCTTCAGCACTGCCCCGTCATCCAGACGGTTGAGGTTATGGGCAGCGATGTCCAGGCGGCTGTTGAAGAGGTACCAGTGCACGATGGCGCCATCAGCCGGATTGGTGATGACCACTGGCTGAACGCCTTGCTGCACCACGAAGGCACCGATAACCAGATCCGACGCCTGACCGGAGCCAGACCACTTCTTCCAGTACTCGCTCCAGGTCATCTTGGTGGCGCCCGGCTTGGATATCTGTGTCTCCCAGATCTTGCCCCACTTCTTCTCACCCTGGTAGGTCGTGCCTTCAGTATCGGTCACCTGCACCGAAAGGGCGCCCATGCTCTCAGCCTTCACTTCAGCCGACATGTCACCGGCTTTGCCGCCGGAGATCAGGCTGTAGCCATTCAGACCGTCCTTGGGGGTGAACGCCCAGTCAGAGGCAGCCGGATAAGGGATTGTCCACTTCTGCACCGTGCCCAGCACGTTCCAATCGGTCACAAAACCGGGAGCGGCTGGGAGCTCACGGGTCGACTGGGCCATCACTACCCCAGGCACCATCCCGATCAGCAGGGCGATTGCAATAACCATGTAAAGTAGTTTTCGACTCATATAAGCCCTGTTACTCCTTTCTTTTGTTTTTCTCTGTTCCTCGTTCCGCAAACTGCAATCCACAACTTCCGTCAAAGCGCTATTGCCCTTCCTTTTAGCTCCCCCTTAGTCATCTTCACATCGTCACACCTCCTTATTCGTATCCAAGTGCGACAAAACCAGGATATGACCAGGGAGACGCACTTCGCACGTGCTCTCCCCTCCCGACGGATCCCGACAGCGTACTGCTATCATAGGCTGTTCCCGATTGTAGAACAACACTTCGTGTTTTGTCAAGCCCCCCATGCGAGGTTTCTTTACTAAGGTTACCACAGGACTAATGTCACCATAGAGCAGGTTTCCCAACCCACCCGCTCCCCCCTTGCCAATGCCCCCACGGTCTCACTGTCATACTCCTGTCACCGCCCTTTTACTGTCATTCTGAGCGTAGCGAAGAATCTGGCATCACTGCACTGTAACTGTCCGCCTGCGGCGCATCAGCCTGACAGCATCCCTTTATATCACCGTGAGCATAACCCATCCGCGCAATTTAGTCAAGCCCCCCTGCGAGGTTTCTTTACCAGCGCCCCCATGGTGTCACCCGCCCCCACAGTGCCACTGTCACTCTGAGCCACCCCACTTTTACTGTCATTCTGAGGGCAGCGAAGAATTTCGCCCCTTACCCGGTACTATCCCCCCCTCCCTGGGATTGCCGCGCTCGCCTGCGGCGACCTCGCAATGACAACACAAGCAAATGAGCCACTCGTATCTCACTCCTCGCCAAAATACCGGTGGCAGAGCCCCCGCCCGCCAGCCTCGCACCGCCAACAACGCCACACGAAAGAATTATACTTTCGTATCAAGCCGCGGTAGGGTGGGTTTCGTCCGCCTCGGGCGGACGAAACCCACCACCCCCCCTCTCCCTCTTGCCCAAACCAGCGCAATGACACTCTTCCCTCCACCACACTCAGAATGACACAGAGTCACCATCTGAGCGCGCCTCCTTCTTCAGCCACCTTAAGGCCCTGTCCATGGCCCCTCTGTCCAACCGCAGCCTGTGTCCCGCCCCTTCGATAACCGCTATCTCTTTGGGCTCCCTGGCCTTGTGGTACAGGAGCCAGGCCTGACTCACGTCCACCACATCATCCTCCGCCCCTTGCAGCAGAAGCAAGGGTCTGGGCGCAATCCTGTCTATCCAGCGAAGAGGGGCCACATGGCGGAAGCCTTGCAGCCAGCCGTCCACCGAAGGCGGGAAATCCCTGTCCCTGATTATTCCAATGCGGCGGAAGTGCTCGATGGAGGACAGAGCGTTTTCTTCCAGGACGAGGCCGCGGAACTCCGCCGGGCAGGCGCAGAGAACCACCCCCTTCACCCTGGGATCGCGGGCAGCGACGCAAGCCGAGACAGCAGCGCCTCCGCTGAAGCCCATGAGGTAGAGCCGCTGCCGGTCCACCTCAGGACAGGAGTAGAGGTAGTCCATCGCCGCCTCCAGGTCCCTCGCCCAACCCTGGATGTCGAAATTGCCTCCGCTGGCTCCCGTCCCTCTGAAGTTGAATATCAGGGTAATGAAGCCAGCGGCGCAGAAGGTCGCGGCCAGCGCCGGGTAACCCCCATCGCTGGGGTCTGGAGGGCTGCCAGAGGGGATGCCGTGGCAGATACAGAGAGCGGGCAGGCTTGCCCTTTCACCGTCAGGGAAGCAGGCTTCTCCGGCAATATCAAGCCCGTCAATGCCCAGGGAGACCTGTCTTGTCTTCATAGCCAAATCGCAGCCAGCACCCGTCCGGGCGGTGCAGGAAAGCGACCTAGTGCCGGCAAACCACTGTTTCTGCGGCTAACTCCCCAGCTCAGAGCGCAGTTGCATGATGCGAAACAGATCTTGCCGCACCAGCATGCCCAGGACAACACCCTCCTTCACTACCAGCATCGTGTCTGCATCGTGATCATCCATCCGCTCCAGCGCCTGGAGGGCTCCTTCATCAGGTTCAGCCACTATCAACTTGTCTGCCGGAAGCATGACTGCGCTCACTGGAGTAACATCCCAGCGATTTTGAGGCACCGCCTTGATCTCAGCATAGGTAACGAGCCCCTTGAGCCTGCCCTCATCAAACACCAGAAAGTGGTGGCTACCAGCCGGGAGAACATAGCGGTCAATGAGCTCTCGGAGACTGTGGTCGGGGGGAACAGCAACGTAGTGAGAACCCATGACAGAACGAACCTTCAAGTGCCGCAGGGCTTCGCGCAACTCCACCTGGCGATAGCTGGTGCTGGCCGCCCGGTGCACGAACCAGCCAACAAAAGCGATCCAGATGCCGCTGAAGGCGGTGAAGCCTTCATAAATCCTGTCGCCACCCAGCACTACTGCCACGCCGAAGGCGATCATCAGGTAGGCCACGCCCTGCCCCACCACAAAAGCCGAATGGGAGGCCTTCTTATAGTCCTTGGTGCGCCGCCAGATAATAGCCCGCAGCACGCGGCCTCCGTCCAGAGGAAATCCTGGTATCAGGTTGAACAGGGCCAGCACCAGATTGATCCAGGCCAGCCAGAAAACCGGGTCACCGGAGACGGACTCGCTATCGTGCATGCCCCAGACCAGGAACCACAGCAGCCCGAAAATGCCAGCCAGCACCAGGCTGCACAGTGGGCCCGCCAGGGCCACCAGCAGTTCCGTCTTGGGCTGCGCCGCTTCGCGGCGTATGTGGGCCACCCCGCCGAGAAAGAACAGAGTGATGCTTTTTACCGGGATACCGTTTCTGATGGCCACCAGGCTGTGCGCCAACTCGTGAGCCAGCACGGAAGCGAACAGCAGGATGCTGGTGGCTACCCCTGTCACCACCCTTATCCACAGAGCATGCTCCTTAAGAAAGCTGAGAGAAAGGCTGGCCGTAATGAGAGCAAAGATGATGAACCAGGAGTAGTGCAGTTTTACGTCAATGCCCCATACCCTGCCCAAACGAAGCGAGCTACCCATCATTCCCCCAGTCCACTCTACATCAGGGTAACCGCCATGTCAATTTGTGCGGTGTCCAGGACATACTATGCAGTGAATGTCATTCCACATATGTCATTGCGAGCGAAGCGAAGCAATCTCGGGGGGTGGTGCCCCCTCCCTGGGATTGCCACCCCCGCCGCAGGCCGACCCACACTCACAAACGAATCGCCTTGCGCCTCGTACCTGGCAGGGGTATGCCCAAGCCTGAAGAAACGCCCTCAACACCAGGCTGCGGCCTAATCTCCCGCCATCAGCCTCTGGTACACGCCTTGCGGTAAGAAAGCGTGGCGGTGAACCTCCTCCGTGTAATACCTGGCAGGCACTACGCACTTTCTGAGCACCTCTTTCGGGTCTCCTCCCTTGGAGGCAATAGAGAAGGTCCACCAGTTCCCGGCATAGGTAGCCAGGGACACCGTGTACAGACTCACCACGTTGAATATCCCGGCCAGCCGACGCTGCACATGGCGGACGAAATCACGGTGAAAGTGGAGCGACTCAGTCTGGGCCACAAATATGCCCCCTGGTTTCAGGGACGAAAAGGCATGAGTGAAGCATGCTTCGCTGAAAAGGGACTCAGCCGGGCCCACCGGGTCCGTGGAGTCAATGATGATGACATCAAACTCGCCTCTTGTTTTCGCCAGGAAAACTGCCCCGTCCATCTCCAAGACCTCTGTCCTGGGATCAGCGAAGCCGATGGATAGCGTGGGCAGGAACTCCTTTGCGGCCTCTATCACCCCCGCATCCAGCTCCACCATCACAACCTTCTTCACCACCTCATGCTTGACCACTTCGCGCAAGGTGCCCCCATCACCACCCCCGATGATCAGGACGCTCTTGGGGGAAGGATGCGCATGCAGTGGCACCTGCGCCAGCATTTCATGATAGAAATGCTCATCCCTTTCAGTAAGCTGCACCACGCCGTCCAGCACCAGCACCCTGCCGAAATAGGGATCCCTGAATATGAGCAGTTCCTGGTGCTTCGTCCGCCGCCGGCAGATTACCTCCTCTACCTCATACGCGTACTCTATGGGCGCAAAAGGGTCCTGTTCACGAAAAACTATGCCCGACACAGCTAACCTCTATTCTATTCTATAAAATATACCTTCGGGATTGGAAACCCGTCGAATTGGGAGGCGTAAGCGGTGGTGTAGGCACCAGCAGACAGGAAATACACTCTGTCGCCAATCCCCACCTCCGGAAGCTCCGCTTCATTACAAATGACGTCAAAGCTGTCGCACGATGGCCCGGCCAGCACCCACTTCTTGCTCCGGCCACGCTTGCTGGTTCTCAGGCTGTACCTTATGCCGCCCACCGCCTCCATCAGACCATTGAACACGCCAACATCTAGATAAAGCCACCTCTCGCCCTCTCGCTCCGCCTTAGCTACCACTGTGGCTCCCAGGATGCCTGAATCCCCCACCAGAGCCCTTCCCGGCGCAACCAGCACCTCTACGCCACCAGGGAAAGCCCTGGCCAACGATTCCTCCACCACCCGGGCGATCTCGGCTAGGGACGGCACCGATCTGGTGTACTCGATGGGAAAGCCACCGCCGATATTCAAGGCTTTCAATTCCACCCCTTTACTCGCCGCCATGTCCCAAACCGCCCGGCTCTTTTGAATCGCCTTAGCCCAGGTGGCCGCCCTGGTGCACTGGGACCCAACATGAAAGGCAATGCCCTGGGGTTTGAGACCCCTCTCCTGGGCCTCCGCCAGAAGCCCGGCAGCCTGTTCCGCTTCCACACCGAATTTCTTGCTCAGTGGCCACTCACTGCCTTCATTCGGCACCGAGAGGCGCACATAGACCTGGCTGCCCAGCGCCAGCTTAGATAGCTTTTCCACCTCGGAAAACGAATCAAAAGCAAATACGTGTATCCCGCTGGCATACGCCGACCTGATGAAGGCCGGATCCTTGACCGGGTTGCTGGATATAATGCTCCGAATGGAGATTCCCATTCCCAGCAGCAATTCTAGCTCCCCCTGAGACGATATCTCGAACTGGCAGCCTATCTCATGAAGGAGTTCCACCAGGCCCGGGTGCGGATTAGCCTTCAACGCGTAGTAGATTCTTGCCTTACTGAATTCCCGGCAGAACTCCCGGTATCTCTCCCTGATGGCCCGCTTATCCATCACAAGCGCCGGAGTCCCTTCTCTCTCCAGAATTTCCCCCACAGCCTTTTGCAAGCTCAGACGTCCATCTGCCAACTAGCTATACCCCCTCTCCTTTTCTATAGTCTTCTGTCAATTCTTTGAGTATTATCTGTGCAGCCTTCTTATCCAGTGGCTGGTTATTATTCCCACATTTGGGCGACTGAATGCAACTGGGACATCCCCCATCACAAGGACACTCAGCGATCACCTTCAGCGTTTCCCGCCATAAATCCTGAATCAGATCAAAACCCTTTTCTGCAATTCCTGTGCCGCCTGGGTGAGCATCGTAGATGAATATCTGCGCCTTTCCGGTGTCCGGGTGAAAGGGGGTGGACACTCCACCCAGGTCGTTGCGATCACACAAGGCAAACAGTGGCAGTATAGCAATAGCAGCATGCTCCCCTGCGTGCAAGCCGCCAGCAAAATCGAGCTGCCTTTCGGCTATTCGATCCACCGCCTGAGCAGGTATGTCAAGCCACAAAGCTACGGTCTGAAAACACTGGGGTGGTAGGTCGAGAGGCTCTTCGTCCACAACCTCCTCCGTGAACTGCCTCTTTCTTCTAAAACCGATCACCGCCGTGGTTACCTCCACTTCACCAAGATAGCTCCTGGCTTTCGGCGTATCCTTCTCTTTGGCGATCCTCAACACCCGCAGATCCGTCAACTCCTTGGCCTGGGTATAGTAAGGCACGTCCGTGGGAGTGGCGTAGGCGGTACGGGCAAGCAAATCCAGCTTGGTTATCAGATAGGACCTTCCCTGGTGTAAATAGATAGCGCCAGGGTGGATTTGGGAGAAAGCCACACTGGACTCAACAGTCTCCAGGGGTATGTTGCCTTGAGAGGAGTCCAGAATGATGTAATAAAGAGAAGAAGTGGAGCGTATGTTAACATGCTCAGCAGGATAGGCGATGGTGGCCGCCAGATACCAGTTTCCTCTTTGCTCCCTGAGAAGGCCCTCCTCTTGCAGAGCGTCTCTGGCTTTGGCAAAGCTTGTTCCCCAAAGCTTTTCATCACCTTCAGCCAGAGGAAGCTCCCAGGCGGCGCACAGAAGATGGGATTTCAACACATAGGGGTTACCTGGGTCAGTCAGGGCATTCTCAAAATTTCGGCGGAAGATAGACTCGGGGTGACGCATGAAGTACTGGTCCAGAGGGTTATCCAAACCGATGAGAAAGCTGAGAGACTGACCGGTTCTCCTGCCGCTGCGACCAGCCTGTTGCCAGGTGGCAGCAATGCTTCCCGGGTAACCGGTGAGCACGGTAGCATCCAGATCGCCAATGTCTATCCCCAGCTCTAGCGCTGTGGTAGCCACTACCCCCAAGAGCTGGCCCTGAAAAAGCTCCTGCTCGATCTGGCGTCTATCCTCAGGGAGGTAGCCAGCCCGGTAGGGTTTGATCTGCTGTGCCAGGTTCGATTCGGCCAGCCGCTGTCTGGCATAGTTATAAATCAGTTCCGTCAGCTTGCGTGTCTTGGCAAAGGCAAGAGTCCGAATGCCCTGGCGCACCAGTTCAGCCAGTAGAAAAGCGGCTTCAGCATTCGCACTATGGCGAGATGTCTTGGCTGGATCCAGGATAGGCGGGTTCCACAGGATGAAGTCCTTTTTGCCGCGCGGTGCCCCATCCGCTTCGATCACTTCGAAAGGTTGCCCCACCAGTTTCTCGATGTGTTCTCTGGGGTTACCAATAGTGGCCGAGCAGCAGATAAACTGGGGACTGACGTTGTAAAGGGAGAAGATACGCCTCAACCTGCGTAACACGTTGCCGACGTGTGACCCGAACACCCCACGATAGATGTGGGCTTCGTCGACCACAACATACTTTAGCCGACGGAAAAACCTTGACCACGCTGGATGATTGGGCAAGATGCCCAGATGGAGCATGTCAGGGTTAGTAAGCACAATCTGAGCCGTCCTTCTTATCTGCGGACGCTCCTCGGTCGGTGTATCGCCATCGAAGGTAGCCAACCTTATTCGGGTGGGAAGCAAAGAAACCAGCTCGGTCAAGCTGCGTAACTGGTCCTGAGCCAGAGCTTTGGTAGGAAAGAGGTAGAGGGCTCGACTGCCCTTTTCGGTCAAGATCGCTTGCAATACTGGCACATTGTAGCACAGGGTTTTGCCGCTGGCAGCAGGAGTCACCACTATAACATTCTTCCCCGATCTGGTTGCGTCTATTGCCACCGCCTGGTGACTATAGAGTGGGGATAGTCCCGCCTGTTGTAGCGCCATTTCGAGGGACAGAGCCAAGGGCGTGCCTAACTTGCGGTAGCTTGCCTCGCGGGACGGCAGGTGCTCGATGTGGGCAACTTGATTCCTGTAGTCAGCCAAACCCTTAAGGTGATCAACAAAAGATGCGACTGATATCATTACAAGCTTGTATCACAATTGTCCTTACCCACAGCCCCAGCCTCTGCCTGCCGGGGGAACAAACCTGAAGGCCTCGGGTTCCCTTGCATCACGCCAGGATAAAAGCCAGGTGGCTTTCCGTCTCTCGGCAGAGCCATATCAGGGGAAAGACATAATTTCGATATTGTAGTCGAGCACCTCAATATCAAGCCTACTCTGCCTGATAAACTCAGCCACTTTTGACAACACCTGATCGACTTGTTGAGCGTCGTTGCTAAGATAGGCTACCCCTATCACAGCCAATTGCCACAGGTCCTGGTCACCCATTTCCGCAATCGCCACATTGTACTTATTCCTTACCCTGGTGATAAGGGACTTCAGCACCCTTCTCTTTTCTTTAAGAGAGCGGTTCTCAGGAAAGCGAAGCTGAATGGTACAAACCCCGAGGCTCATGGAAAAACAGTGCCTACTAGTTAGGTCATTTTACACTACCTGCTATAAGGAACACAATTATCTGAACTCGGCTTCATGGCACCCTGGAAGAATTCACAAGCATGATTTTCCGTATCCTTCAGCCCTCTCTCTTTGCTCGCCAACTGTCTAGAAAGGTAAGGTAAGTAAGAAGACCGCTACTGCCGTCCGTCGCCAAAATGTGTATAATTTAGGCAACGAGCAATCATGTATTGGTCTATGAGCTAATGGTCAAGGAACTGATAGCTAAGCTAAGGAAGCAAAGGTGCAAAGCCACCCGCTGATTGATGAGGTTCCGACCTCGCTAAGTGCGCCCGAAGCCTTTGGACTTTTTTCGCAGCGACCCATGAGCTTCTTCCTCGACAGTGGGATGGATGCTGCCAATCTGGGGCGTTACTCCTTCATAGGCAGCGATCCCTTCCTGATAATGACAAGCCGCGGCGATACCCTCAACCTCCTTAGCCCAACTGGGCGAGAGAGCAAAAAGGGCAACCCTTTTGAAGCCCTAGAGAGCTTGCTGAACGCGTATGTATTGGAAGCGTCTCATTTTCCTACACCTTTTGTCGGCGGTGTGGTAGGCTATTTCAGCTATGATCTGTGTCACTTCATCGAGCGTCTCCCGTCTACCGCCATCGACGACACCTTGCTCCCCGAGTGCTATCTTGGCTTCTATGATCTAGCCCTCACTTTCGATCATCTCAAAGGCAGGACCTATGTTGCTTCTAGCGGCTTTCCAGAGCGAGACGAAGAGAAGCGTTTGAGAAGGGCAGCCAGGCGCCTTCAAGAGGCAAAGGCAACCCTGCTCACTCCACCCCCAAAACCAAACAGCGCCCCTCCAGATAGGGAAAGAGGGCTCGGTGCGAACCTGCGAACCAACTTCACCCACCATGAGTATATCAGAGCTGTGGAGGCTGCCAGGGAGTATATCGCCGCCGGGGATATTTTCCAGGTCAACCTGTCTCAAAGATTCGATACAGATTTCACGGCCACCCCCTACGAGCTCTATCAACGCCTGCGACAGCTTAGCCCGGCCCCCTTTGCTGCCTATCTCAACTTCGACGAGGTGACCGTCATTAGCTCATCCCCTGAGAGGTTCCTCAAAGTGAACGGCGACCGGGTGGAAACGCGCCCGATGAAAGGCACCCGGCCTCGCGGGGCTTCAGCCTCAGAGGACGAGGCGCTGGCACAAGAACTGTTACATAGCGTCAAGGACAGGGCTGAAAATGTTATGATTGTTGATCTGGAAAGAAACGACATTGGGAGGGTGTGTCGCTTCGGTACAGTGAGGGTGAGGGAACTATGGACTTTAGAGAAATACGCTACTGTATTTCAGCTCACCTCCACTGTGGAAGGCAGGCTGAGGCCAGACAGGAATAGGATTGACCTGCTGAAAGCCTGTTTCCCCGGTGGCTCGATTACCGGTGCCCCGAAAGTGAGGGCTATGGAGATCATTGATGAACTGGAACCCACCAGAAGAAGCATCTACACTGGCTCCATCGGATATCTTAGCTTCAGCGGGGAGATGGACCTCAACATCGCCATCCGTACCATGTTTATTAAGGATGGGAAGGCGTACTTTCAAGTAGGGGGCGCTGTCACTTATGACTCCGACCCAGAAAGGGAATACCAGGAGACAATGGACAAGGCAAAAGCTATGTTTCAATCTCTGAGTTTGTCGCCCTGGTCGGCAGCAATAGCATGATCCTGATCATCGATAACTACGATTCCTTTGTTTATAATCTGGCCCAGTACGTGGGTGAACTTGGTGCGGAACCTCTGGTTCGCCGAAATGATTGCATTTCTCTGGACGAGGTAAAGGCACTAGCACCGACTCACATCATCATCTCTCCAGGTCCCGGCACCCCCCTGGACAGCGGAATCTCCAATGACATACTGCGTTCTTTCGCCGGCAGGATTCCTATCCTGGGCGTATGCCTGGGACATCAGTGCATGGGCTACGTCTATGGTGGCGAAGTCATCCGTCACACGCCTACACACGGCAAGGCATCCACCATCTACCACGACGGCAGAACGATCTTTTCCGGTATTCCCAGCCCTATTGAAGCCGGGCGTTATCACTCCCTCATAGTAAAAGCCGAAACCGTGCCTTCCTGCCTCGAAGTCTCGGCCTGGACGGTAGACGGAGTGGTCATGGGAGTGCGCCACAGAGACTACGTCGTAGAAGGGGTCCAGTTCCATCCTGAATCTGTCCTTACCCCGAACGGACTCAAGATACTGGACAACTTTCTGCGTATATCCTGCGCTGTTTGGAACCCAGCGTAGAGGAGTTCGAAGAAGCCGTGGAGGAAATCGTATACCTCAATGGCTCTCTTATGCCTCAATCCCAGGCCAGACTACCTCCCCTAGACTATGGCATGCTCTATGGCTATGGGCTATTCGAGACCATGCGCAGCTATTCTGGGCATATCTTCCGTCTGGAGAAACATGTTGAACGGCTTCGCGGCTCAGCCAAGTTCTTGGGAATAGACCTGAGTAACATCCCTGACCTAGAGAAAGCTTTGTACAGCACTCTCCAGGCCAACAATCTGTCCGATGCCCGCATCAGGCTCACTGTTTCCGGCGGTGAAGGAGAGACAATCCCTGACCTGCTTGTGTCTCAGCAGCCCACAGTGCTCATTGTGACTAGGAGCTATACCCCTTACTCCGACAAGGTCTACCAGGAAGGTTTCAAAGCAATTGTCTCCCGCTTTCGGCGGAATACCCAGTCGCCAACCTCAGCAATGAAATCTCTCAGCTACCTAGATAGCCTGCTGGCCCGTCGCGAGGCCAAGCTTAGTGGTGTAGATGAGGCTCTTCTGCTTAATGAAAAGAACTTTCTGGCTGAAGGTAGCATCAGTAATGTCTTTCTGGTCTCAGGTGATGTCTTGTCGACCCCCAGTGAGGATAGTGGCATTCTGCTCGGAGTTACCCGTGAAGTGGTGCTGGAATTGGCCTCCTCTTTGGGTATCAAGACGACGGTGAAAACAATACCGTTAGAGGAACTGTACCAAGCCGACGAAGCTTTCCTGACCAACTCTCTCATTGAGATAATGCCCCTTACCCGGGTCAGCGGGCGGAGGGTGGGATCAGGAAGAACAGGCGAAATGACTCGTCAACTTACGCACGCTTACAAAGCGCTGGTACATGAACGCCATTAGGGATGACCGCTGCACCAACTTGTGCCAACTTTGGGGATAGGGCGTGCTTGAGAGGCCGCTACCAATTATCATCTATCATTAGAGCTACTTAATCGAAAGTCTTGACCTCATAGCTATAGCTATGCTAACGTTCAGTTGGAACAATGTGGTTCCACACGGCTAAAGCTAAACTTGCGTTGGTGAATCTGAAAACAATAGCGTTGATTTGCACAGGACTGCTGCCGAACTCAATACGAGTCGTGTGATACGCGGCATGATTGAAGTCGGCTGTCCAACCTTACTTGGAGAAGAGACAGCCTATGAGGAGGGCAGTGGTGTAAAGCTTGTCTTTTGATTTATCTTGGCGTAGAATTTACTTGCAGTTTGCTTTGGCGGGTGTAACTCAGCGGTAGAGTACTTGCTTCCCAAGCAAGGAGTCGCGGGTTCGAATCCCGTCTCCCGCTCCAGATTCCTTGAAAGTATGTCCAGGTACTAGCGTGGCCGAGATAGTCGCATCACCAATTTACTGAATGGGGAGCACGCGTTTTCTAAGGAGGAAATAAGCAGCATGGGAACAAAGCTTCAAGGCAGGAGTGCAGTGGTTACCGGTGGCGGGCGCGGTATTGGCAGAGACATAGCTCTGGCGCTTGCTGGAGAAGGAGCTAAAGTGGTAGTGGCCGATCCAGGGGCCAGTCGGACGGGGTCAGGAAGTGATCTGGCACCAGCAGAGGAGGTGGTTGCCGAAATCAAGAAACACGGGGGCACAGCTATTGCCAACCACGACTCAGTAACGGATTTTGCTGCTGCGGAGAGAATCATAAAGAGTTGTGTAGATAGCTTTGGTCGCATAGATATCCTGGTCAATTGTGCTGGCGTTCTTCGCGATCGAATGCTGCACAACATGAGTGAAGAGGAATGGGATACTGTGCTCAGCGTCCACCTCAAAGGCACCTTCAATATGTGTCGTCATGCCTCCGGATTTATGAGGGGGCAGCGATTTGGGCGTATAATCAACATCGCCTCTGCTGCCTGGCTGGGCAGCGTCGGGCAAGGCAATTATAGCGCTGCCAAAGGTGGCATAGTAAGCTTCACTCGTACTGCTGCTCTAGAGTTGGGAAGATATGGCGTGACCTGTAACTGCATTGTTCCCATGGCAGCGACCAGGATGACCCTGGATGAAGATGTAAAGGCAAAATTCAAGAGGCAGTTTGAAGAGGGTGCCATCACCAAAGCCAGGTATGAAGAGTTGGTGAATATGCCAGGGCCCGAGTTCATAGCCCCAGTTGCGGTTTACCTAGCCACCGATGCAGCAGCCAATGTCAATGGGCTGGTAGTTCGTAGTGCTGGTGGTACGGTGGGCATATACTCCGAGCCGTCTATTGTCAAGATCATACACAAGGATCACAGGAAAGGTGAGCCGTGGACAGTGGACGAACTGGCTGACTTGGTGCCCAAGATATTGCTTGCGGGTTATGTCAATCCAGCGCCTCCTGAGGAACAGAAAAAGTAAGCCAAGACCATCAACCCGAACCAACAAGAGGCCGTCGTAGGGGAATGCCATCCCCCATTTTTTGACAGAAATACTTAACAAGAACAACAAAGAGAGCCGCAGAACCGGCGCTTAGCGCTGACCATATTTATCATAGAATACGATCTCAGATAGTTCCCTTCTGCGCGGTGCCTTAGGCTCCTCGGCTGGATAGCCCAGCGGCGTCATTTCCACAAAAACGATCCCCGGCGGCAGTTGCAGTATCTCGGCTGCCTTCTTGGCATCCACTAGCCCCACATGCACCGTACCCAGGCCCATAGACCAGGCCGCCAAGGCCAGGTTCTGCATTGCCAGAGCTACATCAAACATAAACCAATCGCCTTTATCAGTAGAGACCTCACCCCGCTTGTAGCCCGCTTTCCCCAGCTCAGCGCAGGCCGCTATGACCACAGGCGCCTCTTTGATAGCTTCAGTGGCCGGGTTGCCGAGGTTAAGAGTAGCTGCCAGCTTGGCTTTGACTGCAGCATCACGCACTACAATGAAATTCCAGCACTGGGTGTTAGCCCAGGAGGGAGCCCAACGGGCAGCCTCCAGCACAACCCTGAGATCCTCTTCTTTCACCGGATCAGGCTTGTAGCGCCGCACACTTCTCCTCGATAGGATGGCAGCCATTACCTCCATCTTACTCCTTTCCAAACAGACTCCTGTTTTCTCAATTCCGGACGGCTACTCTCCGGTGACCACCCTTATCAGACTTCCATCGGAGCGCCTCAACATTATGCTGCCGTCAACATTTATTGATTCTGCATAGCCTTCTTCTAACGTATCCCCTGATTTCAACCGCACCATTTTGCCCAGCGTTTCCACACGGGCCAGCCATTCTTCGTAGATAGCGATAGAACGTCCGCACTGCAATGCTCTGTAGCTCTGCTCAAGCTCCCTGAGGAGAAACGGCAGCATCTCCCAGGGAGAAATCTCCCTCCCCACTTCCTGCGACAGGCTGGTAGCTGTAGCGGAGATGCTAGCGAAGCGCAAGGTATCGAGCCGGACATTCAACCCTATCCCAACAATAGCGGCTACTAGCTTGCTGCCTTCAAAAAGGTTTTCCATCAGTATACCGCATACCTTCTTGCCATTGAGAAGGACATCGTTAGGCCACTTGAGCACTGAGCTCAGGCCCGTGGCCTTTTCAATGCTCTGGGCAATCGCCAAGCCGGCAACCATATTAAGCTGAGGCAATTGCGATACCTCGGGACGGAGGATGATGGACAACAAAACGCTGCTATCCGGGGATGACAACCATGTCCTTCCCAGCCTACCCCTCCCTCCTGTTTGTTGACTGGCAAGCACAATAGTTCCCTCACCCATGCCTTCCATGGCCATCCTCTTCGCCGTATCCATGGTGGAATGAAGACTGGTAAAGTAGAGGATATTCCGGCCTATGAGGGATGCGTTTGAATTCTTGGCAGAAAAGAGCGGCGAAATATTTCTTGAAATTCGTGGTTTCATCATGGCTGCGACCCCGGAGAGCCACCACCGTCACAGCACTCTTCAAGGAGACAACTGATTCCAGGAGCCTGTGTGATTGGTTCACGTGTCATGCCTGAGCACCATTGTTTTCTAGTCTCCGCCAGCTTTAGATCGGTCATTACTCGCACCCGCTACCAGGGAGGATTGAGGAAACGGCAGAAGCCTTGTGCCAATCTTGGTACGACAACATGAAGGTCTACCTGACGGTCTCGCAAGACTGTTGCCTCCCCTTCTGCTCTCGGTTTTCATGGTAGAGAATAAGGTGGGCTATTGCCTGAGTAGCTTGTCTCACCGAAGGATAGACTGGGTACCCAGCCTCGAGGCACTGTGCCCGCACAGTGCACGCCAACTGCTCAGCCTCGATTAGGCCGCCTGTACGCAAGACGACAACTACTGGCTTGTCAGTTTCCCTGCCCACTTCTACAAGAGCCTTAATCTGCTCTCCTACCATTCCAATCTTGTGCTTAGCAGCATAAATAAGTCCCAATACTATAAACAGAACGTCAACTCCGCCGAAGCCAGCGACCAGCCTGATAGTTTTGGCAAACAAGACCGGATCCCAGTACACGTCTGCGGAGGTGTCTATCGGATTGCCCAGACCCACCCCTGCCTGTGGGGTAAATTCCCGTATGGCCTGGATTAGGCCAGATGGCAAGAGAGGCACAGTGAGACCGGCTGCCTCGCAGTCGTCTGCCGCTTGGACACTCGCTCCCCCGCCTACCCCAACAATACCCACTCTTCTACCCCGTGGTGGCCTCAAGTATGTAAACGCCAGGATGTCGTCTGCCAATTCTTCCAGGCTGCCAACTTGCGTTATGTTGGCCTGCCGACAAAGGACATCCCACACTCTCCTGCTTCCAGCCAAAGCGCCTGTGTGTGAGGTCACCGCCCTAGTTCCTGCTCCAGTTTTCCCTCCCTTAAGGATTATGACAGGCTTCTCTGCGGCGCCTTTTGCCAGTGTTCTAAGAAATCTTGGCGGCTCCTTGATTCCCTCAATATAAGCTGCGATAACCTTGGTATCCTTGTCACCAGCAAAGTATTCCACGAAGTCTGCCTCATTCAGATCAGAGGCATTTCCGTAGCTAATGCCTTTGCTGAACCGAATGCCACGTTCTGTGGCGATCAGGATCAATTCCCTGGCATTGCCCCCGCTTTGAGAGAGAAAGCTGACAGGGCCACTATCCCTGGAACTATTAGGCTCAAAGGTCAGGCCCACCTTGGGATGATGTACCCCAAGGCAATTTGGCCCGATAATGCGCACCCCACCCCGGCGCGCAATCTCGGCCATCGTCTTTTCCAGCTTCAGACCTTCCTCTTCACCCGTTTCGCTAAAGCCTGCACTGTAACAGGTGACTGCCTTCGCGTTGGCCCTCACACAATCCTCTATGAGCTTCGGCGTCAAGGGAGCGGGGATGGCGCAGACCACATTATCCACTTCTTCAGGTATGTCCAGAATTCTGGCATAGGCTCTTAAGCCCATGATCTCGCTGCTGTGAGGATTGACCGGGTAAATCCTTCCCTGATAGCCAAGAGCCAGTAGCGGCCGTATGAAGTTTCGGTTCGCCAGAGAATCGGGGTTGGAAGAGGCACCAACTATAGCTACCGATCTGGGGTTAAACAGGAACTCTAGGTCTGGCACAAGTTAATTTAGGCAAGTATTTACTCTGGTGTCAAGTAACGATCGCACGGGGCCATCGTTCATCCACAGTGACTAATCCTTTGCTGTTTCATCAGAAGTGTAACACATCAAAGTCATCAGTTGTTGGTATCTCCCACTCTTGGACGATCAGACCAAGCGCCTCTTTTGGAGAGCGTTTAGCAACCCAATACGTCATTGCAATCCTTCCAAAGGAAGGAGAAGCAATCCCTTGTAGTCCTTCCGAGATTGCTTCATCGCTAACGCTCCTCACAATGACAAATAAACAACCTCTCTTTTACTCCCCCACGATCTGGAGTACTATCTCCCTCGACCTGGGCCGATTGTCAAAATCGACATACACAATTTGTTGCCAGGTGCCCAGAAGCACTCTCTTGTCGTTGAAAGGCACCGTGAGGGAAGGGCTGAGCACAGACGCCCGCAGGTGAGAATGGCCATTGCCCTCACCCCAGGCCCGATCGTGCTGGTAGCCAAGGCCCCCTGGAATGATCCTGTCCCACATCGCCTTGAAATCCGACAATAGCCCAGACTCATGCTCAATAGTACACACCCCAGCCGTGGAGCCGACGACAAAGATAGTTACAATTCCGCTATTGATATCGGAATCGTTGATCTGCTTGGCCACCTGCTCGGTGATGTCTGTGATGTCACAATTCCCCTCGGTTTTGATCCTCAGCCTTTTGCTTTGTACCATTAACCTTACCCCCTTCACCAAAGGATATCGTGCAGCTCAAATACTGGCCCATCTCGGCACACTTGCCTCAAGCCTTTCCTAGTCTTTATAGTGCAACCATAGCAAGCCCCCAGTCCACAAGCCATGGCTGTTTCCAGACAGACCTGAACCGACTTCGGCCCGTGAAGAGGACGCGCCGCCATCACTTGATACATACAGAGAGGCCCACAGGCAAACACCTGGTCAGCTTGGCTGACAAACTCGGCCAGGAAATCGGTGACCATGCCCTCCCTTCCCCCTGACCCATCTTCGGTGGCCGTGACGAACTCAATCGCCGATGGGAGCAGAGACTGGGGGTATAGGAGGGAGGCAGTAGCAGACCCGGCAAGCAGGACTACCGCCTGCCCCTGGTCAAGCGCTTTATCAGCCAGAAAAACCAGAGGTGCAATCCCCACACCTCCTGCTATCAGAAGGAGCTTACCTGAATCAGGATAAAGTGAGAAGCCATTGCCCAAAGGGCCCAGGAGGTCAAGCCTGTCCCCCTCCCGATATTGAGAGAGAAGGGAGGTACCCTGGCCTACCACGCTGAAAAGCAGAGCAATTTGTTCGCCGCCGGCGATGCGGTGGATACTCAGAGGCCGCCGCAACAACGGTTGATGGCCGTTTCCACAGCGCACCATTACGAATTGCCCTGGTTGAGCCACTTCGGCAATCTGCGGTGCCCGCAGCCAGAAGAGGTAAACACCTGGCATGAGCTCAATTCTCGACACGACCGGCGCAGAGATCTGTTTTATCATCTCGGACTGTCTTCAAATGCTAGGTGCGAAAACGCCTCACCGACTTTCAGACTTGAAGCTGCACGTTCATGGTTTGAGTTCTCAGCCTCCAGACACCTCCTTCTGATACTCCTGAAGAGACCGGGGTAGAATGTTTTGTGTCCTCACTGCCTCGATGCCTTCAAAGCTGGCTTCAGCAGCGGCAATCGTGGTGACGTAGGGGATCTTATACTGTATGGCCATCATACGGATGTAACTATCGTCGTATTTGCTGCTTCGCCCAGCCGGTGTATTGACGATCAGATGGACATCTCTGTTCTTGATCGCGTCCGCCAGGTTTGGCCTGCCTTCATGCAGCTTCTTTATCGGCGTATAGGGTATGTTGTTTTCCCTGAGCAGACTGGCCGTGCCCTCTGTGGCATAAATCTTGAACGGCAACTTGGCGATCCTCTTAGCCAAGGGAAGCAGATTTGGTTTGTCTTTGTCGGCGACAGTTAACAGAACGTTCCCTTCCACAGGTAGCCTTGAACCAGCAGCTTCCTCTGCCTTGTAGAAAGCTAGCCCGAAGGAATCAGCCATCCCCATGACTTCACCGGTAGATTTCATCTCTGGCCCCAGCACCGGGTCTACCTCAGGAAACATGTTGAAAGGGAAGACAGCTTCCTTGACTCCGAAGTAAGGCGGTATACGCTTCTCAAGTTCAGGAAAATCCTTCAGTTTCTTGCCCAAAACCAAATAGGTAGCGATACTCGCCATTGGAATCCCGGTCAATTTAGAAACATAAGGCACGGTACGAGAGGCGCGCGGATTAGCCTCCAGAATGTATACCTTGTCATCACATATAGCGTATTGAACGTTTATCAGCCCTATGGCCTTTAAGTCTTTGACTATCTTAGCCGTATACTTCTCAATGGTGTTTAAGTGCTCCTCTTTGATTGTCCGCGGCGGAATGACACAGGCCGCATCACCTGAATGAACGCCAGCCAGCTCTATGTGCTCCATAACCGCAGCGACAAAAGTGTTCTCTCCATCACAGAGCGCATCTACCTCAGTTTCAATTGCAGGCTCCAGGAAGCGATCAATGAGCATGGGGTATTCAGGACTGACCTGAATAGCCTCCTCACCATGCCTTCTCAGTTCCTCTTCGTCATAGACGACCTTCATGCCACGGCCCCCAAGCACGAAAGATGGTCGCACCATGAGAGGGTAGCCGATTCTATTAGCAATGACTATTGCCTCTTCCATAGAACGAGCCGTGCCGCTTTCCGGCTGTGGTATGCCAAGAGCAATCATTCTTTGCCTGAATAGCTCCCTGTCCTCAGCCAGAGCAATGCTCTCCGGGGTGGTTCCCAATACCCTTACCCCGTTGTCCTTGAGTTCCTGAGCGATATTCAGAGGGGTTTGGCCACCGAACTGAACAATAACGCCTTCAGGTTTCTCTTTCTCATAAATGTTCAATACGTCTTCAACAGTCAACGGCTCAAAGTACAGTTTGTTGGAAGTGTCATAGTCTGTGGACACCGTTTCTGGATTGCAGTTGATCATAATTGATTCATAACCTTCATCGCGCAAGGCAAAAGCGGCATGAACACAGGTGTAATCGAACTCTATTCCCTGGCCAATTCTATTGGGCCCCCCACCCAGAATCATCACTTTCTTGTGCGGCGAAACCGCGACCTTGTCTTCGCCCACATAGGTAGAGTAATAGTAAGCAGCTTCCTTTACCCCACTAACAGGGACAGCATCAAATCGCCCATGTTTCCCGACGGCGATTCTTCTTCGCCTGACCTCCTTCTCTTTCACACTGAACAATCCGGCAAGGTACAGATCCGAGAAACCCCATTCTTTTGCTTTGATTAGCTCCTGATTGGGCAGGTCATGCCAGCTATACCTAAGTAGTTCCTCTTCAAACTCCACCAGCTCTTTCATCTCGCTAATGAACCAGCGCCCAATGTAGGTCATTCTATATAGATCTTCCACCGACATGCCTTTGCGCAACGCCTCATACATCAGAAATACGCGCTCACTCGATGGCATAGCTAGTTTCACTTTCAGTTCTTCAATCGAAAGTCGCTTGAAGTTCTTGGCTCCGCCAAGACCATATCGCCTTGTTTCCAAAGACCGTATCGACTTCTGGAGGGCCTCCTTGAATGTCTTCCCAATGCTCATCACTTCACCGACGGCCCTCATCTGGGTGCCCAAAACATCCTTGGCTTGCTGAAATTTCTCAAACGCCCAGCGCGGAAACTTCACTACTACATAGTCACCGCTGGGCTGATATTTCTCTAGTGTCCCTTCTTTCCAGTAAGGAAGCTCATCCAGGGTTATTCCCGTGGCAAGTGTTGTCGAGATGCGGGCGATGGGAAAACCGGTTGCCTTTGATGCTAGCGCGGAAGAGCGAGAGGTGCGCGGATTGATCTCTATCACCACCAACCTGTTATCTTCCAGATTATGAGCGAACTGAATGTTCGTCCCCCCAATAACCCCGACAGCGTCTACAATTCTGTACGAGAGTTCTTGCATGCGTTCCTGTAGTTCCTTAGGAATTGTCAGCATTGGTGCAACGCAAAAGCTGTCACCCGTATGCACGCCCATAGCATCAACGTTTTCGATGAAACATACTGTGATCTTCTGGTTCTTCTGATCCCTGACAACCTCAAGCTCCAATTCCTCCCAACCGTAGACCGACTCCTCCACAAGAACCTGCCCAATAAGGCTGAAGGAAAGACCTCTGCTCACTATAGTTCTCAGCTCTTCCACATTGTAAGCGATGCCTCCCCCCGTGCCACCCAAGGTATATGCTGGACGCAGGACAACGGGATAGCCGAGCCTCTTGGCTATTTGTTCGGCTTCCTCAACAGAGTAACAGGGATCAGACCGCGGTACTGGAATACCCAGTTTCCCCATGGTCTCCTTGAAAGCAATTCGATCCTCCCCTCGCTCAATGGCATCAGCCTTGACACCGATAACCTCAACACCATATTTTCCCAGCACCCCGGACTTATGTAGGCTAGACGCCAGGTTAAGCCCGGTCTGGCCCCCCAGGTTGGGAAGGAGGGCGTCCGGCCTTTCCCGTTCAATGATCCTGGCCACACTCTCGGTGGTCAGCGGCTCAATGTACGTCCTGTCAGCCATGCCGGGGTCGGTCATGATGGTGGCTGGGTTGGAGTTGACCAGTACTATCTGGTATCCCTCTTCCCTCAGCGCTTTGCAGGCCTGTGTTCCGGAATAATCGAACTCGCAGGCCTGCCCGATGATGATGGGACCCGATCCGATGATCAGCACCTTTCTAATGTCCTTTCGTCGCGGCATTAACACCTCCTCGTCTTATTTGCCTGACAAATACGACCAACGGGTAGGTCGGCTGACGTCAGCCGACCTGCCCATAAACTTCACCTTTATCCATGACCACCTTGCCACCGACGATGGTCACCACTGCCTTTCCTTTCAGTTTCCACCCGTCAAAGGGGCAATTTCGTCCCTTGGATTCAAATTCGTTGACGTCAACAACCCACTCCCGATTGGGGTCAATGATCGTTATATCCGCCGGCATGCCGACGCTCAGTTCGCCTGCCCTTAGCTTCAAAATCCTTGCCGGGTTGACGGTCATCTTCTCAATTGCCGAACGAAGGGACAGCACGCCAGTATGAACCAGATACGTTAAGACTACTCCCAGTGTCGTTTCTAATCCTATGACTCCGAAGGGCGGATTATCGCTAGCTTTTTCGTCAGGTGTGTGCGGGGCATGGTCAGAGGCAATAACATCAATGATGCCATCTCTCAAGCCCCCCCTGACCGCTGCCACATCCTTGGCACCCCGTAAGGGCGGACTCACTTTGGCGTTCGCGCCGATAACCTTTGCATCTTGCTCGGTCAGCGTGCAATGATGTGGGGTCGCCTCCGCCGTAACAGGCAAGCCCCTTTTCTTGGCCTGAGCTATGAGTGCTACCGATTTCGCCAGACTCACATGGAGAAAATGGAATGGACAACCAGTGCTTTTCACTATCTGAATATCCCGCTCTATGTATGCCGCTTCAGAATGATAACGCCGTCTAACCAGCCCTTCTCTTCTCCATCGGGCTGAGGGCTCTTTGCGCCCCTTCAACCGCGATTCTTCACAGTGGGGACATATCGGTATACCATATTCTTTGGCCTCAATAGAGGCTTTCTCCATGACTTCGGAACTGACCACCGGAAAGCCGTCATCAGTTAAGGCTACCGCCCCAGCCTTCACACCGCGTCCAACCCTGATCAGTTCTCTCCCCTTCATTCCTTTCGTAATACACTCCATGGTATAGAGATTGACAATGCTCTCAGCCTTCGCAATTTCCAGAACCTTCTTAATACGCTTTCCGCTATCAATCGGAGGGACGGTGTTCGGCTCGCAAACGACTGTGGTAAATCCACCTTTGGCCGCCGCCCTAGAGCCTGTCCGAATCGTTTCCTTATACTCGTACCGCCCCGGCTGCCGAAAATGCACATGCACATCAATCAGGCCTGGGGTGACCACCTTGTTCGAGGCATCAATCACTACCGCATCTTCAGCTTCGATTGCAGGCGCAACACCTCTGATTCGGCCTTCTTCGACGAGTATATCCAGTACGTCATGCCTGTCATTGCGAGGATCCACTACTTTGCCATTCTTAATAAGCAGCTTCACTGCTTATCCTTTTTGGGCATCGCGTACCTGCTGGGCCTGAATCCCTGAGCTTGAGCCTCGCCTTCTGAATCAAAGATGATCAGGTTTTCCGGTTTTATCCTTTTGACCCATCCGCTATCCGTGCAATGGTACTTCTTACTCTCCAATGTCCCATCATGCCATTCGGAGCTGGCGATATACCTCGGAAACGTTTCATGTTCACAGTAGGTACACCTCAGCGTCAGAGGCCGAAAGCTTACTATTCGGAACTCCGGCTTGATATACCTTTCCTCGTTAACAGCGACGCATCTTGGGTTTTGGCACCTGACCCCAAAAGGGCGGGGGTAGATAGGATAGTCCACTCGGCGAACGAAGGCCTCTCTCTCTTCCCCAGGTATATCGACCTCCCTGGCTCCGAGCAGCAGGCTGATGAGGGCCATCCGCACAGGCACCCCAAGGGCTGCCTGTTTGAAATACATGCTCCGCCGATCAGCATCCATTTCGTAAGCAAGCTCATCAACGCGAGGTAGCGGATGCATCACCAGCGCTTCCTTAAACTCTTTGGCTTTGAGTAGCCTCTTGTCTACCACCGGATACCGCTTCTCCAAGCCATGTTCCGCTGCCGCGGGCGCATGCCTTTCCTTTTGAACCCTGGTAACGTAGAGGGCATCCACCCCTTTCTCCAGCTCAATCTGTATACCGATGTCAGGCATCATGGCCAGTTGATGCGGGCTGGAAGGGGTGACGTACATGGCATCCACAGCAAAAAGGCTCGTCTCCTCTCTGGTATTCTCCAGGGCTTCAGCCCTCCTCAGCTCACCTTTGTATTCTGTAGACAGCTTCCTTAGAACGTGTTCCGGTATCTCCAGGCCTGGCGCAGGGCGGAAAAGGATAGTAGCCCCAAACCTGGCCAGGGCATAAGCCAGAGAATGCACTGTCCGCCCATACTTCAGGTCCCCCCACAGAGCGATCTTCAGGCCCTTGATCGTCTGCCTTTCCTTCTTCAGCGTATAGAGATCCAGCAATGTTTGGGTCGGGTGTTCATGGCCTCCATCGCCGGCATTGACCACCGGCACACCAGCATAGTCGGCGACCACTTTGGCTGCTCCCTCCCACGGGTGCCTGATGACGATTATGTCGGCATAGCTTCCTACTACCCGGGCCATATCAGCAATGCTCTCACCCTTAGCTAGTGAGGTAGCACCAACATCCACAGCAGTGATGACGCGTCCCCCAAGCCGGTGCATGGCAGCCTCAAAGGACAATCTGGTCCTGGTGCTCGGCTCAAAAAAGAGGCTGGCCATGATCTTCCCCTGGCAAACACGGCACTGCTGACTCATGGATCCCGCCATCTCATCTGCCAGAGAGAACACCGCTTCAATTTCGGCATTGGAAAGGTCATCCACGGTTACCACGCTTCTACCTGCTAGGCCCATGATCGTTCCTCCCAGATGACACGTTGTGCCTCAGTTCTTCCGGTACTGGCTGCCCCCTAGCCCAATCCACAATGACCACCTCATCGCTGCCATCCACCTCTTTCAACCTCACTTCCACCTCCTCCTTTCTTGAGGTAGGCAAATTCTTGCCTACATAGTCAGGGCGAATGGGCAACTCCCGATGTCCTCGATCCACGAGCACCGCCAACTGAACGGATTGCGGGCGCCCGAAATCGATCAGCGCATCCATAGCAGCGCGGGTACTCCTGCCGGTATACAAGACATCATCTACCAATACAATTCGTTTGCCAGCGATATCAGCCGGGATATCATTTGGTCGAAGCTTAGGAGGTAACTCAAGATAGGCCAGGTCATCTCTGTAGAGCCCGATGTCCAGTGCTCCCACAGGAACCTCCACTCCCTCAATGCCCCTTATAAAAGCAGCCAGCCGTCTAGCCAGGGGCACTCCCCTGGTATATATCCCAATAACCACTAGATCCTGACAACCGCGATTCTTCTCCACAACCTCATGAGCGATCCGGGTTAGCGCCCGCCTTATCTCCTCGGCAGACATTATTACTTTTTCAGACATACAAAAAACCTCTTGCCTGACTGGCAAGAGGTTTCCGAGCTTTTCCCTTGATACTATCTGGAACCCGGTTAGCTTGCGCCCGATTTCCCTTGCCAGCCTCACTGGACTGGCTTAAAGGTCCAATCCTTGGAAAGAGTTATACCACTTCCGCCGCAGTTTTGCAACTACTGGCCCGTCTTTCACAGTTAAGAGTGTAGACCCATTCAACCGTAATCAGTGGGTAATAAGACCCCTTCCAATGTGAGTCAGATTGGAGTAAGGTATCACCCAGGAGGTTAGGCAGCGATGAAGGTAAAGAGGCCGCTTCTGGGTGTCAGGGTAACGGGGGGATTGG
>VGOE01000028.1 GCA_016876035.1 Chloroflexota bacterium | reverse complement strand
AGGCGTTTTGCATGTCCGATTATGGTGGAACAACCAGATGGTCCACTCTCTTGACTATCCTCTGGCTGAGTTCCCTAGAGTTCACTTTTGAATCGTAAAGGAGTTCACTTTTCAAAAATTCCTAACAAGGGGGTGCATAAGGTTGACAACCTCGTGTCTATGGCGCTATAAGTAACAGTGCAAGTGCGGTGACAAATGCCTCAGCACGTAGCGCCGAATAACTACTGGTGGTGACGGGGAAGTCCATGGGAGCAAGCATAGACGCTAGAAGGTAGTTTACGTTAAGTGTCAGAAAGCAGCAAGGGCGAGTCACCTAAAGCGGGAGGGTCCGAAGGCTTCAAGGTTAGCCGAAGGGCCTTTCTTGCTTTGTCGGCAGGTACGGCGGCAGTAGTTGCTGCACGTTACGCCATAAAGTGGCCCAAGTTTAGCCCTAAATCAGCTCCCAAGGATGGTACTGAGGGAGTCCAGACTGAAACATGGGTTTCCACATCCTGTTTGAACTGTCCTGGTCGGTGCCCTATCAATGTACGGGTGGTCAATGGCAAGGCGGTGAGGATACTCGGTAATCCCAAATCAAACTACACTGAGGGCAAAACCTGCCCCCGTTCTCACATTGGCCTGCAAGTGCTCTACGATCCAGAAAGAACCAAGACACCCCTGAAGAGAACAGGGGCCAAAGGAAGAGGCCAGGACCCCAAGTGGCAGCCCATATCTTGGCAAGCAGCGCTGGAGGAAATCAGCGGGAAGCTGGCAACGATCAGCGGGCGACCGGACAGGCTATTGATCCTCCAGGGCCTGAATACCAAAAGCGACGAGCACCTGATTAGGCGGTTTGCCCAAGCCTGCGGAACCAGCAACCTCTTCTCAGAGCACGACCTGGAGATAGGGGCTGAAAAGATAGGTAGATGGCTGGCGGATGGACGGGACAATAGCGGTTACGGACTCGAATCCGCGGATCAGACCTATACCCGCTATATTCTGGCTTTCAGCGCCAACATTGTAGAGTCTGAAGGATCGCTGGCCCGAAACCTGCGCCTTTGGGGCAAGATACGCCGTGAAGTGCCCAACCGGGCAAAGGTGGTGGTCATCGACCCTCGCTACTCCGTCACCGCAGCCAAGGCCGATGAGTGGATACCCAACAACCCGGGCACCGAGGGCATCCTGGCCCTGGCAATAGCGCATGTCATAATCAGCGAAGGGCTATACGACAAAGACTTTACTGACAACTGGACACACGGATTTGAGGGCTATAAGAAGGCTGTACTGGAGGGCTTCAAACCTGAGGGTGTGGCGGATAGAACTGGAGTATCTGCTGACGTTATCCGCCGCATAGCCAGGGAATTCGCCCGATCCAGACCAGCGGTTGCCTGGAGCGGCATGGGGGCCACCAGTTGGCCTCATGGCACCGATGCCAGCCATGTCATATACTGCCTCAATGCGCTGGCGGGCAGCATAGATGCCCGCGGCGGGATAATATACCAGGAGCCTCCACCCTATCGGGACATGCCATCAATAGCTGGAGACGAACCAGGTATCGATTTCCACAAAACGGCTAACGTGATACTAGGTGGTGGGGTTGGTGAGGTCGGCGGTGTAATTATCGGTTTCAACAGTAACCTTATTATGTCGGTTCCAGAAACGAAGGCAGGGGCAAACACCTGGGATGCCCCCCTGAAAAAGCCTTACTATGTTCACATCGCACCATCCCTGACTGAGATGGCAGACTACGCTGACATCGTTCTGCCAGCCTGTACGTACCTAGAGGAATGGGGTTATGAGACTGCCCCGCCAGGTTCGGGCTATGCCGAGGTCAGGATCAAACGCCCTACAGTGGAGCCGCTTCATGATTCGAGACCCATAGCTCAGATAATCTTTGATCTGGCGAAGCACGCGGGTGGCGCTGTCGAAGATGCCTTCGAAAACATCGGCGACAGCCCCGAGGGGTTTGTGAGATATCGAACGGCCGCCTTCTGGGATACGCTCGAGGCAGACGGCGTATGGAGGGGGCCGGATTACCAGTATGGCAAGTATGATCAGGTATTCCATACTGCTTCCAAAAAATTTCAATTCGGGTTGCCTCGTCTATCAGAGGCAATCGACCCCAAATTTGTGGCAGGGGTACTTAACCCGAAATTCTTGGGCAATGCTGCCGAATACCCCCTCAAGCTGGTTACGTATCATCCTGCACTGTACATCGGGAATGGAAGCCAGAACTATCCCTGGGCCCAGGAAATATATCTCGTAATGCATGGCTACGGTTGGGACAATTTCGTCGAGATGAACACTGAGACAGCCCGTCACCTGGGAATCAAGGATCGGGACAAGGTGTGGATTCAATCGAACGTCCACGGAACAACACGGAGAATTAAAGCCAGAGCCAGGGTTTTCGAGGGGATACTTCCGGGCGTGGTGGCAATTGCCCTTGGCCAAGGTCACTATGCGTCTGGCGAATGGGCGGATGAGATTGGCGTAAATCCCAATGAAATCATTGGCCTGGATTACGATGTGTTCAGCGGCCAGCCATCCTTTTTCAACACCAGAGTGAAGGTCTATAAGGCGTGAGGCAATAAGTGGCAAAGTGGGCGATGGTCATAGACCTGGATAAGTGCGTCGGCTGCCAGGCTTGCTCATTAGCGTGCAAGTCTGAGAACAACGTCCCCTTCGGCTCGCCGGATGAGCAGCGGCGAAGGCTTGATATCTTCTGGCACAAGGTGATTGCCGCCAGCAGGGGCGAATACCCCAATGTAAACATCGAGATAATACCCATGCCCTGCATGCATTGTGAGCATCCCTCCTGTGTGCCTGTCTGCCCGGCCAAGGCAACCTACCGGCGGGAGGACGGCATAGTGATGCAAAACTTCCGCCGGTGCATCGGGTGCAAATACTGTATGGTGGCCTGCCCCTACGGAGCCAGGAGCTTCAATTACAGAGAACAGGAAGAGGAAGAGTACCAGCGGCCTGACCTGCCCCCTGACCTCGGTCTCGATACCAAGGCATATATCGGCCCCTGGCCCTATCCTCACCGGACGCACGGTGTGGTGGAGAAATGCACCTTCTGTTTTCACCACATAGACCAGGGGCTAAAGCAGGGCAAACGGATAGGCATAGATGTGGTGCCAGCTTGCGTGGAGGCATGCCCCACAGTGGCCAGGGCTTTTGGTGACCTGGATGATCCCAGGAGCAATGTCTCGCAACTGCTGGCATCAAGGAACTCGCTGAAACTGCGAGAGGAGTTTGGCACAGAACCGAAGGTGATCTATCTCCCCAGGTGACGATGTGACGATATGGAGTTGACTTACACAGCAATTGAAGGCGGATCGAAGCGGTATTACTACGCGCTAGCCGCTCTGGCGGCAGTGGCGCTGGCTGGCCTGGTCGGCTTCTCTATCAGCTACGTAGAGGGCCACCGGGTATTTGGCAGCAGCAATGTCATACCCTGGGGTCTGCCTATCGTCGTGGCCATTTATCTCATCGGCCTCAGCGCCGGCTCCCTCATCCTCTCTTCCCTGACATACGTTTTCGGTCAGGAACGGTACAAACCTATCGCCCGGATGGCCGTTTTTCTGGCCATAGTGCTGATCTTTGGTGCTATGATAGCCATAGCGGTTGACCTGGGGAGGCCGGAGAAAGCCTGGCGGCTCTTCATGTTCTTCTACCTGAACAACATGACCTCCATGTTCGCCCTCAATGGAATCCTCTACGGAGGTTATTTCGTCATCAGCCTGGTCTACCTCGGCTCCATCCTGGCCAACAAAGCCAAGCTGATCAAACCGATCGGCATCCTGGCCGTTTGCTGGGCAGCGCTGGTGCACATGGGCACAGGAGCCATCTTCGGTTTCATCGCCACCAGAGAGATATTCTACTCGCCGATAAAGCCCCTCGAATTCCTGTCAGCCGCCATGGTATCTGGGCTGGCGCTCCTGATACTGGCTGTGTTTTTCACCCTGAAGGTAACCGGGCGCAGCATAAGCAATGAGATAATATTCAGCCTGCGAAGGCTGCTGACCATTCTGATCATATTCCTGGTCATCCTCGTTCTGGTGGACAAGCTGACCCATCTCTACTCGCCTAACCGCGATGCCACCGTCTTCCTGCTCACCGGACGCTACAGCCCGCTTTTCTGGGTGGGGCAAGTGGGGTTGGGCTACATTGTACCCCTTATCATCCTGCTCAATCCGAAGACCAATAAGAACATCAGGTGGATAATGATCGCTGCGGCATCCGTGGTGATTGGGATATTCTTCGAAAGACTGGCCCTGGTCATTCCGGGGCTGGCCTATCCCTTGCAATACTACCCGGGAGATATTCAGGGCGTGTGGGGGCAAACAGGTTCCTTCCCCATAATGCCAGCGGAGGTAATATTGTCAGTAGGTATGTTTGCCTTCCTGGGAGTCCTCTATTTCTTGGGCTTGAAGTTCATGGATCTGCTGCCTTCTTCCACGGAATCTAAACCAGCCCATGGATCAGCCGAGGTGGAGCCCGCGCCAGGGGGCCAAGGAGTAGACTGATTTGACAGAGTTTAGTCAAAAAGGCGTTTATCTCTGCGACTGTCAAGGTCGCCTGAGCCGCGCCGTACCGATAGACGCCATACGCCTCTTTCTGGAGGAGAGGCAGTCGGGTCTGAAAGTGGTGGTGGGAGACAAGTTCTGCGAACCTCGAGTTCTGTCTGGACTAGTGCAGGAGCACGGCCTTCAGCCAACTGTAGTTGGAGCTTGCTCACAGTTTGAGCCTAGGCTGCATCTGTGGCAGGAACCAGAAAGGGCCTCTGTCGATCCGTATTCTATCAGAATAGTCGATCTGTTGAGAGAAATCTCTTCCTCCTATAGCCCCACCGATCTGACCGGCAGGATCAAGCTCCTCCTGTGGGCTCAGCTAGCCCGACAAGCCACCTTCACTGGCGTACCGCAACAAGCTCTGAAAGTGCAATTCGGCAGGCCCCACGGAGAGATCAGCCGGCGCCAACTGTTTGATATGCTGGTGCCACGGTATCAGGTAGTGCCTTACGTCCAAAGAGAAAAGTGCGTTGGCACTGAAAGATGTCGCCTCTGCCGGGAGAACTGCCCGTCGGGCGCTATTGTGGCCAAAGACGGGGGCGTTCAGATTGATAAAAAGGAGTGTCACGGCTGTGGCTCTTGCGCTGCTTTGTGCCTCCACCAATCTATATCCTATCCCAACTTTTCCCTCGACCAGTTGGAGAGAGAAATGGAGGGATTGCTTTGTGACATCGGCAGTCTTGAGCCACGGATATTAGCTCTGGCTTGCCAAAGCTGTCGCTCCTCCCCGAACAATGCCGAGGTGGACCCTCTCGGCTACAGCCCGAACATGCTACTCCTGGAAATGCCCTGCCTCGACATGATCTCCTTCTGGCTGCTGTTACGTGCCTTCGATCTAGGGGCACAGGGTGTGGCGTTCATCTCAAACAAAGAGAATTGCCGTCTTGGCCGCAAGCCAGAGAAGTGGCCGGGAAGAGTCCAGTTCGTGCAAGCATTGCTTCAGCGCTGGGACATCGAACCGGGGCGCATAGGAGCCTTTGAAGTCGGTGACCTCAAAGGGAAACTGACCCAGTTTCTTCGCCAGATCGAAGAACTCCCACCCACACCGCTCAGGTCGTTTGAGCCAGCGACGCTTGTAGTCGGCAACCTGGCGCTGCCTGAGCTTATTGTTAGCGTGGACAGGAAGCTGGAACCAGCCAGAACCGAGGCTATCTCAGCCGGTGCTGTGCCCTTCGGTAAGGTGCAACTGGACAGCTCTCAGTGTACGGCCTGTGGCTTGTGTGCCCTGGATTGCCCCACCGGGGCGCTGAAATTCCTGTCGGATGAAGGCTCATGCCGGTTGCTCTTCGAACACCGGTTGTGCCTGGGCTGCGGCCAGTGCATGGAAGCTTGCCCCGAGAGATGCCTTCATCTGGAAAACACGCTGGAAATTGACAGGCTATGCAGAGCGGCAGAGGCAATCTTTGAGAGCCGGCTAGCCAGGTGTCAAGAATGCGGCGCGTCAGTAGCGCCAAAGGCCATGATAGATAAGCTGAGAACCAGGATCGCCGCAGGACAAGGATTGACCTCCCATCTTGAGGTCTGCCCGGCATGTAGGGCAAAGGCCATGTCCAGAGCGGCGGCCAATATGATCGGAGTGTAAGCCAGTGGACGGTGCGCTGAGAGGAATAGCCATCTTCTTAGAGGTGCTGGTGCTGACGGCGATCCTTTATTGCATCTTGAATGCCGTCAGGCTGGCGGCCTTCGATTTCGGGATAGCGCAAAAGAAATATAATAGGCCGATAGTTCTGATTCTGGTGGCGGCTGGCATTATTCTGGTGATCTTCTTCGCTACTCATCTGTCGTTGTTTTACCCGTCATACTAATGATATGAGCAGAAGAAGCTGGGAAATTGGAGAGTTGCCGGCCAAAAGGGCTAGTACGATGGGATACGGAGGCCCAATGGCCCACGGAGCCAGGAGGACAATCTAGCACCTATGGATACTTTGAATACTTTTTGGACTGGGCAGCTATCATATATACACGACATTTTTAAGCCAGTAATAATAGCTGTTCTGATACTCAGCCCCGTCCTTCTGGCTCTTTTCGCTCTGGGTCTCTACAGGCGGCTGCTGCTTTGGCGTGTAGGCAGGCCAGACGACCGCACCGGTAACATATTCACTCGCATCAAGACCACTCTGGGGGTTTCCCTTGCCCATCTGCGCCTCCTGAGTGAAGCCTATCCCGGCTGGATGCACTTCCTCATTTTCTGGGGAGCGGCCCTGATCATTGTGAGCAAGCTAATCCGGCTGCTTTCCTACCCTATAGGTATTGACAACCCGCCCCAGGACGTTTACCTTTACTCCTCTCTGGCCTCGGAGATCGGCGCCTTGCTGATTATCCTCGGCGGCGCACTGGCCATGTACCGGAGGTACATCATCAAGCCTGCACGCCTGGATACCAAGGCCGATGATACCCTGGTCTTCCTGTTTGTGTTTGTCGTCCTGGTCACCGGCTTCATGATCAAAGGCTATCGCATCGCCATCAGCGATATGCATCCCACCCAGTGGGCGACCTGGTCACCTGTTGGCTACGGATTCTCCAAGATCTTCGCCACCTTCGGCACGGATTACAGGAATGAAATCCTGCTATGGCACCGGGTGCTGTTTCATACCGTACCAGCCTTCCTCTTTGGGGTCTATGTCTTTGCCACTCGTTCCCGAATGCAACATCTGTGGCTGTCGCCAGCGAACGTGTTCTTCCGTTCCATGAGGCCCAAGGGAGAACTTGTTCCCATCGACCTGGAAAAGGCCGAGGTGTGGGGCGCATCCAAGATCGAGGACTTCACCTGGAAGCAACTGCTGGATCTCGATGCTTGCACCCGGTGTGGTCGCTGCCAGGATAACTGCCCTGCTCACCTCAGTGGCAAGGCCCTTAATCCCAAGAAGGTGATCCAGGACCTGAAGTTACACCTCTACGAGGTGTATCCGTATCCCTTCGTTAAGAAACCCATAGAAACGCGGCGTGACATGCTCAGCGAGGCCATTACAGAGGAGGTAATCTGGGATTGCACTACCTGCCGTGCCTGCCAGGAGGCATGCCCGGTTTATATCGAGCACATCGACAAGATAGTAGACATGCGTCGCAATCTGGCGCTGGAAAGGGCTCAATTCCCTGAATCAGCACAGCAAGCCTTGACCAGCCTTCAGTCCAGAGGACATCCATGGAGGGGCACCACCGCCACCAGAACAGACTGGACGGCCAATCTGGGGATAAAGGTGTTGTCCGAGAACGCCAATGTAGACCTGCTTTACTGGGTGGGTTGCACGGCCGCTCTCGAGGAGAGAAACATCAAGGTGGCGATTGCTATGGCTAAGGTGATGCAAGCCGCCGGAATCAACTTTGGGATACTGGGGGTAGAGGAGTCCTGCTGCGGCGACCCCGCCCGCCGGATGGGCGATGAATACCTGTTTCAAACCCTCTGTCAGAAGAATATTGAAATGCTTAAGTCTTACAACGTCAGGAAGATCGTGACCAGTTGCCCCCATTGCTTCAACACCCTGAAGCATGAGTACCCCCAGTTCGACGGCCACCTTGAAGTCATTCACCACTCTCAGTTCATCGCCGATTTGGTCCGCGAGGGCAAGCTAAAGCTAGGCAGCATCGACAGCGTGAAGGTAGCCTATCACGACTCATGTTTATCTGGGACGCCACAACGACATTTACCAGGAGCCCAGGCAAATCCTGGACTCCATCAAGGGGATAGATAGGGTGGAACTGGCCCGGAGCGGGACAAGGGGTTTTTGCTGCGGGGGTGGGGGGGGGCACATGTGGATGGAGGAGCTTATCGAGCGGCGAGTCAACATAAGGCGCACGGAGCAGGTACTGGACGCCAAGGTGCAGTGTGTGGCCACCGCCTGCCCGTACTGTCTTTCGATGTTCGTCGATGGCCTGAAGGCCAAGGAAGCCGAAGAGACAGTGAAGGCTATGGACTTGAGCGAGCTAGTAGCCCAGGCCCTGGGGAAAAAGCCCCCGGAATAATACTTCCGCTTCAAGCTGAACATACACGGCGTTCTTCCTTCTCAAGATCAGCTTCCGTGTTGACACTTGCTAAAGGGTAGAAAGCGCTATAAAATATAGCATAAGCTCAATCCTGGATCGGGCGTGGTGGAATTGGGAATTCTCTATGTTACTTCACGCATCGTGGATTAGTGCTTGTAGGATTCCCGTTTCCGGGGGTGGGATAGGAGAGTAAAATGGAAAAGGGGACATGGAATGTCAAAACGGGCCTCGCCCAAATGCTTAAGGGTGGGGTGATCATGGATGTGGTCACGCCGGAACATGCCAAGATAGCAGAGGAGGCTGGAGCCTGTGCCGTAATGGCGCTGGAGCGTGTTCCAGCAGATATCCGTGCTGCGGGTGGCGTAGCCCGGATGGCGGACCCAGAGGTGATCCTGGCTATTACGGCAGCGGTAAGCATTCCGGTGATGGCCAAGTGCCGCATCGGCCATTTTGTGGAGGCGCAGGTACTGGAAGCCATAGGGGTGGATTTCATAGATGAGTCTGAAGTGCTCACCCCGGCTGACGAAGCCCATCATATCTGGAAGCACGACTTCAAGATTCCTTTTGTCTGTGGCTGCCGCGACCTGGGTGAAGCCTTGCGCCGCATTGCCGAGGGAGCAGCTATGATTCGAACCAAGGGTGAAGCCGGTACGGGAAACATCGTGGAAGCGGTGAGACATATGCGGGCCGTTATCGGTGGCATTCGCAAGCTAGCGAATATGCCTGAAGAAGAACTGGTGGCTGAGGCGAAGGCGTTGGGAGCGCCTCTGGAGTTGGTACTTGAGGTGCGCAAGGCTGGGAAACTCCCCGTGGTCAACTTTGCGGCGGGTGGGGTGGCTACTCCGGCGGACGCGGCGCTGATGATGCAGTTGGGGGCTGACGGCGTCTTTGTAGGCTCAGGGATTTTCAAGTCCAGCGACCCTGAGGCCAGAGCGAAAGCTATTGTTAAAGCGACCACTCATTATCGGGATGCCCGGGTTATCGCTGAGGCTTCCAAGGGCTTGCGCGCTGCCATGCCCGGATTGGACATAAAGGCCATCCCTAAAGACGAACTGCTAGCAACCAGGGGTTGGTAGGACACGATCTAAATGATTCGCTCCTTTCTTCCCACAGACCTGCTGGCGATTTCTCTCCAGCGTGGATCGTTGTCGGATGTGGCGAGAACAAAGGACAATATGGGCAAAGGGGGAACCAAATCCTGGGGTCTGGCTGATCTTTCAATAAAGAGCCTGAACCCCCGCGGCAAGCGACACACCTGGGTACGAACAGAAGGGCTTAAGTTTGCCGGGCTGGTTTCTGTCAGGAATCGTTCAATGCCCAGCACTTGGGAGATAGAGCACCTCGTAGTCAACCAACAGGATACAAGCCATTGCCTGTCACTCCTGGAAAAGTTGAGCGTTGCCGGGATTGAACTTGGCGTAACCAAGGTATTCCTTCGGCTTCCTGCCGATAACCCTTTGCTGGCTGTTGCAAATGAGGCTGGCTTCTCTGCTTATCTCACTGAGTATGTTTATTTCCGGGAAACGAAGGAAAGTGAGGTGGAGAGCTATAAGACCTCCCCCCTTCCGTTTCCGCGCCGCAAGCGTGCCAGCGACGAATATCGGCTCTTTGAGTTGTATGAGAAGTGTGTTCCGGCCTCTATCCGCAGGGTGGAAGGAATAACTTTTGGCGAGTGGCAGGCTACCAGGGATAATGGGATGGGGGCGGAGTGGGTCTTTGAAGAAGGCGGACTTCTGGTGGGATGGCTAGGAGTCAAAGCCAAAAGGAATATGGGGCAACTTGAAGTGATGGCAATTTCAGCAAAGGAATTGGAGTCGGTGGTGGACTATGGGCTAATGTTCCTCAGTCACTGTCGCCAACTCTTTTGTCTTGTTCCTGAATTTGAATGGAATCTGCCTCGACTGCTGGAGAAACGAGGTTTCTGCCAGGTAGCCAAGTACTGTGCCATGGCAAAGGAGACAGTAGATAGAGCAAAACGGCCCTGCCTCATTCCGGCAAGTGCCTAGGGCTAGGACGAAGATGCAACAGACAATCATAGATGACCTGGATGCCTTGCTGGACGTTTTGCCGCCCTTGATCTCTGCTCCATTGCGCCAGCGGGAGGATCGTGGCGAACTCTTGGAGGTGGTGATGGATTTGGGGCGTCCGCCGCAGGCGAGATTCGTTCACTACGAGGTAGCCCTCAACCAGAAAGAAGTGGCCCAGCAGGACATTGAATACGTAACATCTCGGATCGGAGCTTTTGGCGATGACAACCGCGCTGGGATCGAACGAACTCTACACCGCATCTCTGCCATCCGCAATCGACAGGGGCGGATTGTTGGCCTAACGTGCCGGGTAGGCCGAGCTGTTTTCGGCACAATAAGGCTAACGGAAGACCTGGTGCAGTCAGGCAGAAGTATTTTGCTCCTCGGTCGTCCCGGTGTGGGCAAGACTACCATGCTGAGGGAAGTGGCCAGAGTACTGGCTGATGACCTGGGGAAGAGGGTTATTGTGGTGGATACCTCTAATGAGATCGCTGGTGATGGCGACATCCCCCATCCTGCCATCGGCCGTGCGCGGAGAATGCAGGTACGCACTCCTCTGATGCAACACGCAGTGATGATCGAGGCAGTGGAGAACCACATGCCGGAGGCGATCATCATTGACGAGATTGGCACCGAACTGGAGGCAATGGCGGCGCGTACCATTGCTGAGCGAGGCGTTCAATTGGTAGGCACGGCTCATGGGAATACCCTGGAGAACTTGATCCTCAACCCTACCCTTTCTGACCTCATTGGTGGCATTCAAACAGTTACCTTGGGCGATGAGGAGGCGCGGCGGCGCAGAACCCAGAAATCTATTCTGGAGCGGAAAGCACCGCCTACCTTCGATGTGGTAGTGGAGATTCAAGACTTCAACAGAGTAGCGGTTCACTCTGATGTGGCGGGGGTGGTTGATGCTATGCTCAGAGGACGCCCGGTGACCACCGAGGTTCGCTGGGTGGACGAGGACGGAGAATTGCAGCGGAAAGCGGAGCAGGTCTCTGCTTTTTCTGGTGCTGAGACAACCACTAAAGTGAGGGACAGGGAGCCGGGTGAGCAAGGCAAATTGCCACGGATTCACACTTTTGGCATCAATCAAGCAGAGATGAAGCAAGTAGCCAAGGAGAGGCAAGTTGAGGTGGCCTTTACCTCCGACTTGAATGAGGCTGACCTTTTGGTGACCTCCAAGAGTTATTATCGAAGGAAGCCGCAGAAGATAAAGGATGCGGAGCTAGCTGGTCTGCCTGTCTACGTACTCAAGAGCAACGCTCCAAATAGTATGGGGCAGTTCCTGGAATCCCTGGTAGCCAGACAGAGGGAAGTGAGTCCCGTTGACCTCGCTATGAAGGAAGCAGAAGAAGCTGTTATTCAGGTTTTGAATGGGAGGGAATCAGTGTTGCTCAACCCACGGAGTTCCTATATTCGTCGGTTGCAGCACATGATGGCAGAGCGTTTTCATCTCATCTCCCGGAGCTCAGGGAGAGAACCGCACCGAAGAGTAGAGATATTCAGGAATCGCTGAGGCGGCCCATTGGCTCTATTTGTTAGCTTTGAGGGGGGCGAGGGAAGTGGGAAGAGTACTCAGGCGAAAGCCCTTTACCAACATCTCCTGAAGACAGGTATCCCGGTGGTATTGTGCCACGAGCCGGGAACTACCCCTATGGGAAGAAGGGTTAGACGCCTGCTGAAGAGCCCCGAAGAGACAGAGATATCCCCTCTTGCCGAGCTGTTTCTTATTGCCGCGGCTCGTGCACAACTGGTAATGGAGTTGATTCGCCCCAACTTGGACAGAGGTACGACAGTTGTCTGCGATCGCTACGCCGATTCCACGGTGGCTTATCAGGGGTATGGGCGGGGGATCGATATGAAAGTTATCCAGGTTGTTAACAATAGTGCCACTCAGGGCGTGCTTCCAGACCTAGTGGTGCTACTGGATATTCCTGTTGAGTTGGGGTTGGCCCGCAAGGGGTCAACCAGGCTAGACCGCTTTGAATCGGAGGAAGTAAGCTTCCATCAGCGGGTGCGGAATGGATACCTCGAAATAGCCCGCACCGATCCACAGCGCTGGCTGGTGATAGATGCCACTCTGCCTAAAGCAGAGATACGCCACATGGTATGGGGTAGAGTCAGAGGCCTCCTGCAAAGCCACGATGGATGACTGGTCCTGTGTGACAACCGAGATTCTTCTCTGCCTGCGGCGGATCGGAATGACACCTATGGACGCTGTTACCCTGAGCGTAGTGAAGGGTCTTGTGTTGCGAAACGCTGGAGGGGCAAGAGGTGGTCGGCAGGTGACTTCGTTCGAGTATGGTCCCAGCACCTGGTAGTTTTTCTTTCTGGCGAAGCTGAGTTAGGAGAAGTGGGCAGTATTCTCTTGTTTTCCCTTTAAGGGAGATCTTGTAAGACTATGCGGGAGAGCGCTGAAACCAAACGCGCAGGTCTTGCTGAGAATGGAATAAGCAATGCATAAGGTAAGGGTGGCTGTGGCCATGAGCGGCGGTGTCGATTCGTCTTTGTCTGCGGCACTACTCAAAGAGGCGGGGTATGAGGTTATCGGCATTTCCATGCAACTGTGGTGTGAAGAAAGGCATGGTCGTTCTTCCGCCCTTCCTGCCTGCTGCTCTATCCAGGACATAAATGATGCCCGCAAGGTTTGCCAGGTCCTCGACATTCCCTTTTACACGATCAACCTTGAGCCGCAGTTCCAGGCCTGTGTTGTGGATTACTTCTGTCATGAATATGCTCAGGGCAGGACCCCCAATCCCTGCATCGCATGTAACCAGAAAATCAAGTTTGATCTCCTTCTGCATCATGTCCTATCCCTGGGCATGGACTATCTGGCCACGGGCCACTTTGCCAGGATTGAGCGCTTGGGGGATAGGCACCGTTTACTGAAGGCTGCTGATCATATCAGCGACCAGTCTTATTTCCTTTACACCCTGGGTCAATGGGAATTGCAACACTTGATGTTTCCCGTGGGCGGCTATCTTAAAGCTGAGGTGCGCCGTATGGCAGCAGAGCGCGGTCTGCCTACCGCCCGCAAGGCAAAAAGCCAGGATCTTTGTTTCGTATCCAACGGCAGTTACCATGATTTGATAAAAGACCGCCTCCCTCCTATGCCTGGAAACATCGTGGATGAATGCGGAAACGTACTGGGGAGGCATCGCGGCATAGCGTTCTACACCGTAGGCCAAAGACTTGGTTTGGGGCTTGCTTTGGGTAGCCGCCTTTATGTGTTGGCCATCGATGTCAGAAACAATGCCCTGGTGGTGGGGCCAGAGGATAGGCTTTTTGCTTCCAGGCTGGTGGCCACTCAGGCCAGGTTTGTGCAGAGGAAGGTGGACGAGCCCGTTGCGGTGAAAGTCAAGATTCGCTACAAATCGCCGGAGACAAGTGCTATGCTTTACCCCCGAGAGGACAGGGTGGAGGTTCGATTTGATAGGCCGCAGCGGGCGGTTACGCCCGGTCAGGCGGTGGTATTCTACCATGACGATGAAGTTCTAGGTGGCGCTATAATAGAAACATCGTGATGCAAGCGCCGACTTTTGCTAAAGAGCGGGAACTCAGCAGCCAAGGCTATCGCTTCATCGCTGGGGTTGATGAGGTGGGTCGCGGTGCCCTGGCTGGCCCGGTAGTTGCCGCTGCCGTCATCTTGCCTTTGGAAAACGACTTTGCCTGGCTATCACGAGTGAGGGATAGCAAGCAACTGACCCCACGACGGCGGGAACAAATTTTTGAATTGATACGGCAGTCACGCATAGCCATAGGCATAGGTATGACATCGCATACCGACATTGATGCCATAGGGATCGTCAAGGCGACACGGATGGCAATGGGGCAGGCGGTACGCGAACTGGCCTTTTCTCCGGACTGTCTTCTCATCGATGCCCTCTCTTTACCAGGTATTCCTTTACCGCAGTGGGGCATAGTCCGTGGTGATCAGTTGTCGCTCTCGATTGCCTGTGCCTCGATTGTGGCCAAGGTGACCCGGGACCGTTATATGACGGAGCTGGATCGCTCCTATCCTGGCTACGGACTGGCTCGCCACAAGGGCTATGGCACCAGACAGCACCTGGCGAGTTTGTGCCATCTGGGGGCCTGTCCTATCCATCGCCAGTCTTTCGTCCCGGTTCGGAGGTTGGCCAGAAATGGATCGTAAGGCTCTGGGTGCGCTGGGCGAGAAAAGGGCGGTGGAATTCCTCAAGAAAAAGAAGTACCGTATTCTGGAGACGAACTTCCGGTGCCGAGGAGGGGAAATCGACATTGTTGCTCAGGAGAAGGACTACCTTGTCTTTGTAGAGGTGCGCACCCGGGCAAGCGCCAGCTTCGGTACCCCGGAGGAGTCGGTGACCCCAGCCAAGAAGGAGAGGCTCGTTTCTGCTGCGCTGACCTATCTTCAGACTCATGTGAACCTGCCTTCGCTGTGGCGTTTCGATGTGGTAGCCATAGAGACGAGTCCTGAGGGTCAATTGTCCCGAATAGAACTGATTCAGAATGCCATATCTGGCTGATGGAAGTGCCTGCTAATTGGCTCTTAGCCTTCGCCAGCGTCTGGGAGTCTCTAGGAAAATGGGAAAGAGGCGAGAGGGAGATATGCCTTGTGGCTCTCTCGCCGCCATGAACGAGTTCACGGCGTAATTACTGTAACTATAAGGGTTAGGGGGGATGCCCAAAACTGAAGATAGGGGGGTGAGGGCATGACGCTCCGCAAAAAAACACTGATTACCATTGGACTAACGTTTCTTGTCTTGATCGGCGTTTTATACGGTGTCCATCGAATCACAATAACTGACGGTTTCAAGGAACTGGAGCAGGAGGATACCGAGCTAAACGTGCAACGGACTCTGAATATCGTGTCCGCCGAGCTGTCCGAATTGAGCATACGGGCGTATGATTCAGCATCGTGGGATGATACCTATGCCTTCATTGAGGATGGCAACTCCGAATACATCGACACGAACCTTGTGGACGGAACCTTCATCTCGCTCAGGCTCAACGTCATGCTGTTCATCAACGACTCCGGCGATATAGTTCTCGGTAAGGCCTTCGATCTGGAGCAGGAGTCGGAGATGGCGATCCCAGAGGACTTGAATCAACATCTTTCCCTCGGCGATCCTCTGGTGAGTCACTCTGATTTGGAAAACGGGGTGAAGGGGACTATTCTCCTGTCAGATGGCCCTATGCTTGTGTTTCACGGTCTATTTTGACGAGCGAGGACGAAGGCCCTGCGCGTGGCGTTGTCATCATGGGACGTTACCTGAACGATGCGGAAATCGAGCGCCTGGCTGAGATCGCCTATATGCCTTTGGAGTTGTACCGACTCGATGCAGATATGCCTTCAGATGTCCAATCAATTCGACCGTCTTTGTCAGAGGAAACGCCCATTGCTATGAAGCCGCTCAGTGGGGACGCGATTGCGGGGTACAGCTTGCTGACTGACATTTACGGGGAGCCGATTCTCATTCTGAAGGCAGAAATGCCCCGAGATATCTACCAAAAGGGCCAGGAGAGCATGCGCTACTTTTTGATAGGGCTCCTCTGTGTTGGAGTGGTGCTTGGTGGGGTGACTGTGCTAATCCTGGAGAGATCGGTACTATCCCAGCTGGCGCGACTCAGTGCCAGCGTGAAGAGGATTGGCAGCAGCGGTGATCTGTCAACGCGCCTGTCAATGCCTGGGAAGGATGAGTTGTCAGTGCTGGCTGGCAGTATGAACGGCATGCTGGAGGCATTGCAGCATTCTCAGCAGGAGCTACAGAAGTATTCTGGTGAACTGGAGAGGATGGTAGAGGATAGGACTCGAGAGCTAAGGGAGGCCCAAGAAAAGCTGGTTCGTGCCGAGAAGCTGGCAGCGATAGGCGAGGTGGCTGGTGGGATTGCCCACGAACTGCGGACGCCCCTGGCGGCCATTAAGCTTTCGGCAGACTTCCTCGAGGCGAAGTTAGAAGGCACAGCCGACGAAAAGGCTATCAAGCACCTCGTTTTCCTGAAGAAAGAAGTCGATGCCTGTAACAAGACAATCAACGACCTGTTAGACTTCGCGCGGCCAGCCAAGCCCGGCACTGAACAACTCGATATCAACGAGATCGTCCGGTCGGTGATCCAGGCCAGCACACTGCCTCAGAACGTGAAGGCTGCTACTGACCTGGCCACGGGTTTGCCTCCGGTCACGGCAGACGCCAGTCATATACGACGGGCCCTATCCAACCTGATTTTGAATGCGGTTCAGGCTATGCCCGATGGAGGCCAACTTACCTTGAGCACTGCCCAAAAGGGCAAATTCATTGAGGTAAAAGTGACTGATACGGGAGTTGGCGTACCTGAAGAGAACCTGGGGAAAGTCTTTGAACCGCTGTTTACCACTAAGGCCAAGGGGATAGGGCTGGGACTGGTGATAGCCAAGGCATCGATAGAGAGGCAAGGCGGCACTATCGAAGTGGAGAGCCAGGTCGGAAAAGGCACCACATTTACGGTTAGATTGCCTGTTGGCGAGGAGGCATTGCATGAATGAAGTAAACATTCTGATAGTTGACGACGACGCTATCCTCTGCGAAGCCCTGAGCGATGTGGTAGAAATGAAAGGAGGCTATTCCACGGAAAGGGCTGGAACCGCTCGAGAGGCGCTGCGCAAAGCCGGGGAAAGATTCTTCAATGTGGCACTATTGGATTTGACGCTCCCCGACATGGAGGGCATAGATCTGCTACGGCAACTGAGGCAATTGCACGAGGCAATGCAAATCATTATCCTTACCGGGCACACTTCCTTGGAGAAGGCAGCGGAGGCAGTGCGCCAGGGGGCCTTTGCTTGTCTTATCAAGCCATCCAGTTCAGAGGAGATCATGGGTGCCATTCAAAGAGCGCTGGCAAAATAGCAGGTGCCTGAAGCATAGTAGGCGGTGGCTTTTCTCCATGCCCAGAGGATGCGTTGCCCGACCAGTACGGGACTGTTACAATTGAGCACAACAAATTAAGAGTCAGTGATGCAGGGACCACTACATGGGATCAGAGTTCTAGACCTGAGCTGGGTGTTGGCAGGCCCTTTTGCTACCATGGTGCTGAACGACCTGGGAGCTGAGGTCATCAAGGTGGAGCAGCCGGGGAGGGGGGACATCGCCCGCGGCAACGGGCCTTTCATTGATGGCTTGAGCTCGTACTTCCTCAGCCTCAACCGGGGCAAGAAAAGCATTACGCTAAACTTGGCCCGGGAACAGGGCAAAGATATCTTCCTGAAGTTGACCCAGCAGGCTGACGTGGTGGTGGAAAACTTTGTCCCTGGCACCATGAAGCGCCTGGGACTGGACTACGAGGTACTGCATCAGCAGAATCCGCGACTGGTTTATGCCGCCTGTTCTGGCTTTGGCCAGACAGGGCCTTATGCCCAAAAGCCGGCGCTGGACGTCATTATCCAGGCGCTGGGCGGTATGATGAGCATCACGGGGGAGCCGAGTGGCCCACCCGTAAAGCCCGGCGTTTCCTTGGGAGATATTGCCGCTGGCCTTTTCTTGTGTATTGGCATACTGGCAGCGCTCCAGGAACGCACCAAGAGCGGCCTGGGACAGATGGTAGACATTGCCATGCTGGACTGCCAGGCAGCCATTCTGGAGAACGCCTTTGCCCGCTATTTTGCCACGGGTGAAGTGCCAGGTCCCCTGGGCACCCGCCACCCTGTATTTACCCCTTTTCAAGTATTTCCTACCGGGGATAGCTATGTGGCTGTGGCCATAACCGGGGAGCAGTGGCCCCTCTTTTGCGCCACCATCGACCGCCTGGATATTATGGACGACCCCAGGTTTGGGGATGGCTATCTCCGCAGCCAGCACTACGAGGAACTGGAGCCTTATCTCACCCAGTCCTTCAAAAAGAAAACCACCCAGGAGTGGTTGGTTGAGTTCGAGGCCATGGGCATACCGTGTGGCCCGGTCAATACCATTGATAAGGTGGCCGAGAACCCGCAGATCGCTGCCCGTCAGATGATCGTTGACCTGATGAATTCAGGGGATAAGCCCCTCAAGGTGATCAACACTCCTATCAAGCTATCCCGTACCCCCGGCCTGGTTGATCGGCCCAGCCCCTCTTTGGGGGAGCATACTGCGGAGGTGCTCGGTACCCTTTTGGGACTGAGCCAGGAGCAGATCCTTAAGCTAAGGCAATCTGGTGTGGTTTAGCTTGTGATCGGGCGTTGAGCTTCAGCCTTGTAATGTAGTCATGCTTTGTGGCCGTTGGTAGTTGGGAAGCGATCTATGCCAGCTCCGATAGGATAAGGAGAGGAGTCAAGATGGGCACCGCTATCAAGAAGATCTCAGGTAACGTTGTGGATGTGCTGAACTCCACCATCTATCCGGGTACACTCGAAATCCGCAAGGGCAGGATTGCGCACATTGCCAAGGACAAGAAGGAGTATGAGACCTTTATACTGCCCGGCCTTATCGATTCACACATTCACATTGAAAGCTCCATGCTAGTGCCGTCGGAGTTTGCTAGACTGGCAGTGATTCACGGGACGGTGGCTGTGGTATCTGACCCCCACGAGATCGCTAATGTGCTGGGCATCGATGGTGTGAATTACATGATAAAGAATGGCAAGGCTGTCCCCTTCAAGTTCTATTTTGGTGCCCCTTCGTGTGTCCCAGCAACGCCTTTTGAAACTGCCGGGGCCGAGATTGGAACGAAACAGATAGATCGCCTGCTGAAAAGGAAGGACGTTAAGTACTTGAGCGAAATGATGAACTTTCCGGGGGTGTTGAACGGCGATCCCGGCGTCATGACGAAAATCGGGCTGGCAAAGAAATATGGGAAACCCATCGATGGGCATGCGCCAGGTCTGCGGGGCAAAGACCTGGAGAAGTATGCGGCTGCGGGCATATCCACCGATCATGAATCGCTGGGAAAAGAGGAGGCGCTGGAGAAACTCAAACTGGGGATGAAGATCATGATCAGGGAAGGGTCGGCGGCCAAGGATTTCGATATCTTCATTGGTCTGGTGCAAGACTATCCTGACCAGTGTATGTTTTGCAGCGATGACAAGCATCCCAATGACCTCGCACTGGGCCACATCGATGAGCTAGTAAGAAGGGCTCTCAGACTGGGTATTGATAAGATGAAGATGCTGAGATGCGCCTGCGCTAATCCGGTACGCCACTATGGGTTGGAAGTGGGGCTGTTACAGAAAGGTTGCCATGCTGACTTCATAGAGGTGGACAACCTCACGGACTTCAATGTTTTGAGGACGTTTATCAGTGGCAAGCTGGTGGCGGAGAGAGGCAAGACCTTGCTGCCCGGAGTAGCAGCGGGTGTGGTGAACAAATTTGGGGCCCGGAGGAAACAGGTGTGGGACTTCTCTGTCAAGGAGGCGGGAGAGAGAATCCGTGTCATTGGGGCGGTAGACGGTCAGTTACTGACCAACAGACTTGCAATGGCTCCCAAAGTCTCTGGGGGCAATGTTGTTTCTGACACAGAGAGAGACCTTCTGAAGATGGTGGTGGTCAACCGGTACCAGGACGCTCCGCCTGCTGTCGGTTTTGTTACAGGCTTCGGCCTGAAGAAGGGGGGCATCGCTTCTTCGGTGGCGCATGACTCCCACAATATCATAGCCGTAGGAACCACGGACGAGGTCATCTGCCAGGCGGTCAACCTGATAATAGAGCATCAGGGTGGCATGACTGTCGTGGATGAGGATGCCAAAAGAATTCTCCCTTTGCCTGTGGCTGGGATCATGAGCAACGAGGATGGTTTCCAGGTAGCACGGCAGTATGCGGAGCTGGATAGACTGGCCAAGCAACTGGGATCAAGACTGAAGGCTCCCTTTATGACCCTCTCTTTTATGGCTTTGCTGGTAATTCCGAGGTTGAAGTTGAGCGACAAGGGCCTGTTCGATGGGGAGAAGTTTGAGCCGACCAGCCTTTTTGAATAGGCGTGCGATCTTGATCATGGAGATAAGGGTGACCACCTTATTCCGAGGGCGGTAGTAGACATCCACCCCCGAGTCATAACGGAAGGTGCTAGCATGAAGTCATCCTGGGCATGGCTTCTGCATATGAGGGGCCGTCGTGGGATGCCTGGCTGTATCCCTCTCTGCGCTTCGGGCCGGTATACACTCCCGGAACTCCAGACTGCCTTTCTGTGCAGAACACCTTCGGAGTGAGCGGCTGCTCATCCAAAAGCTTTGCCACCGGCACTGCGTCATTTCCAGCGCGGCACTGAGTTCTAGTAGAATGTGGTTATGCGGAATACGTTTACTTAAACTGAAGACGTAGAATAGTGTCTCTTAGGATGCCTTTGGCACCATCATGGCCACTGGCCTGGACAGAATTGGGTGCTGCTATTCCCCCTGATCTTCAGCAGTCCGGCAGCAGCACCGAAGTTGACGGTTGCATGAGTGCGCAAATTGACATTGAAGCTAGATTCAGTGTACAGTTATTTCTAGTTAAGGGCTGAAGGAGGTAAAGGTATGCTACAACCAGCGCCACCAGCGACTATGTTTCGAAGTAGAAGGAGGAAATAGCAGACGATGTGGGAAAGAGAGAAGATAAACCAGCCAGCACCAGCGTCGCCGCTATTCTGGAGACTGAATGCCCAGGTCTATAGACTGATCGGCTCGAAGTGTTCAGACTGCGGCCACATTACCATCCCCAAGACTATGATTTGCCACATGTGCGGTAGCCTCAATCAGAAAGACTACCAGCTTCCCAAAACAGGAAAAGTGCATACCTTCTGTATCAATTACACCCCACCGCCGGGTCTAGAGGCGCCGATCTTTAACGTAATTGTTGATCTAGATGGTGGCGGTCGGTATCTGGGTCTGATCACCGAGGCGGCTAATCCGGAAGAGGTGAAGATCGGCACCAAGGTGGAAATGGTGTTTAGGAAAGTCATGACGGACAGAGGATTGGATATTTACGGCTACAAGTTCAGACTGGCGGAGGAGGGCTAAGATGAGCATGAGAGGCAAGGTTGCCATCATTGGCGTAGGCATGATCCCCTTCGGTGAGCTCTTTCACAAGAGCTTCGAAGATATGCTTCAGGAAGCTTTTCTGAACTGCGTCAAGAAGGTTGACAAAGGGTTCGACCCGAAAGACATAAAGGCAGCCTGGATCGGCCAGTGGAGCGGCGGCTTCATCGGGCAGGGTTCACGCGAGGGTACAACCTTAGCTACGGTACTGGGGCTCCGCGGTATTCCTGTCTCCAGAATAGAGAACGGCTGCCCCACAGGCAACGATGTTCTTAGGAACGCAGTGATAGGCGTGGCTTCCGGGGCCTATGATGTGGTTCTGGCTATCGGGGCGGAGAAGATGAGGGATAAGCCAGGGGTAGAATCGCTGGTGGCTGCGGGGGGAGGCGGAGGAGGTACTCTCGGAATGCATCCTTCGTGGATGCTGGGCATGGGTGGCCCGGTTATCCAGGCTCTTTATGCCACCAGGCAAATGCACGAGTTGGGCTATACCATGGAAGACTACGCCAGAGTGGCAGTGAAGAACCATCACAACGGCGTTGCCTGTCCGTATGCCGAGTATCGCTTTGAAGTGACTGTGGAGAGAGTGCTGAACAGCCCACTTGTTTGCTGGCCGCTACACTTGCTGGACTGCTGTCCTCAGACCGACGGTGCGGCGTGTGCCATAGTCTGCCGTGCTGACCTGGCCAAGAAGTACACCGACAAGCCTGTGTATGTTCTGGGAAGTCACACAGCAGTGGAAGTCAAGGACATGTGGGATAAGCCCAACTACATCGAGATGCTTGCTACTGTCAATGCGGCTAAAGGTGCCTTGGCGATGGCCGGCGTCAAGCCGGAAGACGTCGATCTGGCCGAGGTACACGATTGCTTCACCAACACCGAACTGATGAACATCGAGGACATCGGTTTCTGCAAGAAGGGCGAGGCAGCCAAACTCCTTAAGGAAGGCTATTGGAACCGAGATGGAGCGAAGCCTATCAATCCCAGCGGTGGTCTGAAGGCACACGGACACCCAATAGCTGCCACCGGACTGGGGCAGATATGCGAGAACTTCTGGCAACTGAGGGAAGAGATTGAACCAAAAGAAAGACAAGTCAAGCTCAAGAAGGGCATCGCCCTCAGCCACAATGTGGGCGGCAACGGATTCGGTGTGTCCTCCATCAACATACTCGGTCGTGAGCCGTAAGGAATTCTAAGGAGGGAATGATGAGCGGTATTATCGGATATGGAGTGTACGTCCCCCGTTACAGAATAAAGCAGGCAGATGTGGCGATGCCATGGGGAAGCTTCGGCATGGGTGAGAAGGCGGTCTGTGGTTGGGACGAGGACATAGTCAGCATGGCAGCCGAGGCCATAGACAATGCCGTGAAGCATGCCGGTGTCAAGCCGGCTGATGTTGGCGCGCTGTACTTGGGCACAGCGTCCACGCCTCTTCTGGAGCAGCATGTATCACCTATTTTGGCCCAGGTTCTGAATTTATCGCCGCATGCCATTGTGCTTGACTTCTGCGGGAGTGTCAATGCAGTGGGCACGGCACTGTCGCAGTGCCTGATTGCCATTGAGGCCAAGAAGATAAAGTGTGGCATCGTGGTGGGCACAGAGAACCGCCCGGTGGGACCTGGATCAGATGCTGAGGTCAACTTCGGCGCTGCAGCCGTGGCCATGGTCGTTGGCACTGAGGGCACAATAGCTGACATTGAGGGAGTAGAGTCGTACTCCACTCTCTTCTATGACAGGTGGAGAAACGTTAAGGATCCATGGGTGAGCAATTACTTCGACCTTCGCTTCGACCGGGAGTACGGCTATCAGAAGCATATTGAGGAGGCCTGCAAAACCCTGATGGCGAAACTGAGCAAGAAACCCGCCGACTTCAAGTATGCCATCTTCCAGCAGACTGACGGCAGGCTACCGGCGGGCGCAGGCAAGGCTCTGGGCATCAAGAACGTGTTCCCTGATCTCACGCCAGCTATCGGTGATGTGGGTGGGGTTTCACCTTTCCTTTGCATGTCAGGTGTTCTGGACCAGGCCAAGGCAGGTGAGAGAATACTGCTCAGTTCTTATGGCTCAGGGTCGGCAAATGCTTTCAGCGTGCTGGTGAACGATAATATCGAGAAGAAAAGGAGCGGGACAAAGACGCTCGAGAAGTATATTGGCCGCAAAGCCTATGTTGACTATCCTGCCTACCTGAGGATCATGGGTAACATTAAGCGCGTGCCGTATTAGACTCAACTAAGAGATAGGCAAACGCTGCATAAGCAAGGATCCTCTTTTCGGGAGGAGCAATCAAGAAGCCCGAGGGGTCTGAACCCCTCGGGCTTAGTCTTTTGGCTATTCTAACCCTGCCTCACACGGCGTAGCCAGCTTTCAATGAGGGTCTGGTTGGTGAGAATTTCGCTGGCAGCAGAATAGGGATCCATCTGGCCTTTCTCCACCTTTTCCAAATAACCAGCCAGTTGCCCATCCTGCTCAATCTGCTTTACCACCTGGGCCATGATCCTATTTTCAATGGTGCGAAGCAAGTCGGCCTTTCTCTGTCTGGAGCGCTTGAGCGCTAGCATGTCACTCTGTTCCAAGGCGCGCCGATGGCATTCAATTTGTTCGTACAACTCTGCGATCCCTATGTTGTTGACTGCCTGAGTAGCGATCACCGGCACCTGCCACCAGGATTGCTTAGGGCTCTGGTGCAGCATCCCCTCCAGTTCAGCCACCAGGTAATCGGCCCCAGGGCGGTCGGCCTTGTTTATGGCAAAGATATCGGCGATCTCCATCAGCCCTGCTTTCATCGTTTGAATGCTGTCACCGGCTTCGGGATAAAGAACCACTATGGTAGTATCCGCAGCTTCCATAATATCGATCTCGGTCTGTCCTACCCCCACCGTCTCCACAAGGATAATGTCTTTGCCGCAGGCATCCAAAAGCTTTATGACACTGGAAGCGGTCCTGGGCAGCCCTCCGTGGCTACCTCTTGTGGCCATGCTACGTATGAACACTCCCTCGTCCAGATAATGCCGCTGCATTCTGATGCGATCCCCCAGTATGGCACCGCCGGAGAAGGGACTGGTGGGATCAACAGCTATTATGCCCACCTGCAAACCTTTTTCTCTGGCAATCGAGGTGAGTCTGGCAACCAGGGTACTCTTACCGCCACCCGGTGGGCCGGTGACACCGACGCAAAAAGCCTTGCCGGTATAAGGGTAGATTGTCCTCATTATCTGAGCCACTTGGGGGCTTTCTGCCTCCACTAGAGTAATAAGGCGGGCAAGGGATTGTTTGTCACCAGAAAGCATCCTCTGTATCAGTTCGGTCATTTCGCTCCTTAGTCGGTCTTATGCCGCCTTCAAGTAATCACGTACGCAGTCCTTTTGCAATAGAACCTCACTACTGCTATTATAATAGACAGTTGAACCGTTTCAAAACTCAGGCAGTTAATTCAAATTTCAGGCTCTCGAAGCCAAAGGATTTTGTTCATCAAGGAGGGGCTAGATGGCTGACCACAGTCAAGACAAGGTTTCCTCAGCATCAGGAATCCCCGTAAAGGAGATATATGTCCCTGAGGATGTGAAAAATATTGACTATGATAAAGACCTTGGTCTTCCCGGACAACCCCCTTTCACCCGGGGGGTTTACTCGACCATGTATCGGGGTCAGTTGTGGACCATAAGGCGTTTGACGGGGTTCAACACACCTGAGGACACAAATAAACGCTACCGTGAAGAATACGAACTAGGGCAAACAGGTTTCTCTATAGCTCCCGACATCTCAACGGCAGTTGGGATGGATCCCGATGACCCCAGGGTGTCGGCTGACGTTGGCCATGCTGGCGTACCCATATACTCCGTCGAAGATATGGAGGCGGTCTTTGACGGCTTGCCCATAGAGAGATGCTCTACCTTCCTGGCAGACAGGGTGGGAGGGCTTCTTACGCCTGCGTATTTCCTCATGGCTGAGAGAAGAGGCATACCGCTGAATCAGGTCAGGGGTACAACAGCCAATGATCTATGCACCTGGAGTTCCATGGACCTGGGTAATCAACCGCCCCCGGACGGCTTCTTGAGGTATGCCGTAGACCTCATCGAGTGGTGTGCCGAGCACGCAACGCGTTGGTATCCGGTGTCCTTTAATTCCTACAACCCCCGGGACAACGGAATAAATGCCGTGCAAGAGATGGGCATGCTCATGGCCACTGTCATTCAATATATCGAGGAAGAGAAGCGGCGGGGCAGGGTTCCCCTGGAGAAATTCGTCAGACGGTTTGCCTTCAACATGGCCGTAAATAACGATTTCTTCGAGGAGATTGCCAAGCTGCGTGCAGCCAGGCGTATGCTGCAGAGAATTATCAGGGAAAGGTATGGCATCGAGGACCCAAGTTGTGGACAGCTCCGTGTTCACGTTCAGACTTCCGGCTCCACCCATACTCATCAGGAACCCCTGAACAACTTGATCCGCATCGCCTATCAGGTAATGGCCGGCGTCTTGGGCGGAGCGCAGTCGATACATGCCAATGGGTATGACGAAGCAGTCTGTCTTCCCACGGATCAGGCAATGTTGCTTGCCATCAGGACAGAGCAAATAGCCGCCCTGGAGACCAACGTAACCAATACTGTGGATCCTTTGGGTGGTTCCTACTACATTGAGCGCTTAACAAATGAACTTGAAGAACGTGCTTGGGAGTATGTCAAGAAGATTGAGGACGCGAGCGGTATGGTAGAAGCCATCAAGTCAGGATGGATTCACAAAGAGTATAAGGCGGCCATAATCGATTACGAACGCAAGCTGGCCGCTGGCGATGTGACAGTTGTAGGCGTAAATAAGTTCCGTCTGGAAAAGGAGCCTTATAAAGTGCCTGTCTTCCGGCCAGACCCGAGATCCCCCGATCTACTAATCGAGAGAGTCAAGCGCCTTCGGGAACGAAGGGATAAGGCCAGGGTTGCTCGGGCCCTGAAAGACCTGGAGGACGTTGTCCGCAGTAACGAGAATACGTTCCCTGCTATTCTAGAGGCCGTAAAGGCGCATGCCACCCCTGGTGAGCTGGCTAGTATTCAGCTCAAAGTATATGGACCGTGGCTTTATCCGATAGCCGGCTAAGAAGGAGAAGGGCTATGAAAGAGAAGAAAGTCAAGATTTTGATGGCCAAACCGGGGTTGGAAGGGCACTGGCGTGGCATGATAGCAGTAAGTAGTGCCCTGCGAGACGCCGGTTTTGAAGTTATATACGGTGGAAATATGCTGCCTCCTGAGATTGCGGCGACTGCCTTGCAGGAGGACGTGGATGTTGTAGGGTTGAGCATCCTTTCGTCAAACTACATGCGATTGGTCTCCGAGACCATCAAAGAGCTAAAGGACCGCGGCAAAGGCGATGTGCTGGTCTTGCTGGGTGGAATCATTTACGAGGAAGATTTCCCTGCTCTAAAGAAAATGGGAGTGGCCGGGGTCTATATTCCTGGGACACCCCTAGCTGACATTGTGAAGTCAGTCCGCGAACTGACCTCTAAAGCCGGCCAGAAGGTCAACTAGCCGATTATTAACTGAAGTAACAGTTGCTTCGCCAGCCCAACCCTATTTCCTGGCTGATGACCTGATTGGTTTTCCCGGCTGCGGCCAAGAGCACCAAGCGGGCGCATTTCACCTGTCGGTGCGGAGCCGTTCTGGATACAGCCAGAGCCTGCAACACTTTGTTTTCTTCGGGGGTCAATATCACCGGCGATGCTTTTCTACTCATGCCCCTATCATAGGCCATTGCCATATCAATAGCTACTTATCTACCTGACGCGACACTAGAGCATACCCAATCTCCTGAATCGCGCTCCTTTTCCCTCTCAAGAACACCATATGCCACGCATCGTTTGATACAGAAAAGGAAGCTGCCTAGGATACTATACTTGCTCGTCTTCCGCTGGGGTCGTTGCCAAGCCACGCTGACAGAGTTAGGGGTGATACCCCAGGCTGCTCCAGTCGGAACCCAGATGGCTTATATTAAGCTGCTCAGGTATCTCCTGAAGATATGCACTCAGAACCGGCCCAGGAAGTCGGCCAGAGAAAGGGGAGAACGGATAACCTATGTCTATAGCGTAGGGTTTGTATTACGTGCTAGTCAGGTCTTATCTCGTCGGCGTAATTGGAAGCTTTCACCACTTCCATCCTGCCTGTGACCATGAAGACCACCCGTTCGCAGATGTTCGTTATCCGGTCAGCTATGCGCTCCAGATTACGAGCTACCCAAATTAGATATTCCGCTCGGGGGATAGCCGTTGGATTGCCCAGCATGATAACGAGCAGTTCCCGAAATACCTGCTCATTCAAGCCATCAATCTCATCATCATCACTCGGGATCCTCCTGGCTGCTTCAACATCTCTGCTCATGAAGGCCTGTATGCTGCGCTTGAGCATGTCTGATGCTTTTTCTGCCATGCGCGGGATGTCAATAAGTGGCTTGAGGGGAGGCTTATCCCCCAACATAACAGCAATTTTGGCGATGCTTTCAGCGTGATCGCCCATACGCTCCAGGTCAACGATCACATTTAGCACTGCCACCACTACACGGAGATCACTTTCGCTGAGTTGCTCTGTCTTGAGCAACTGTATGCATTCCTTCTCAATTTCGAAACGCTTGCAATTGATCTTCAGATCGTCTTCAACAATGTGCCGTGCCAAGGCTAAATCTCTGTTTTTCAAGGCCTCAACCGAACACCTGATAGCCATGTAGACCATGTCAGCCAGTACAACCATGTTGTCCTGGATGTCTTTCAATCGCCTCTCAGCAGTTCTCGCCTCTATGTTACTCCTCTCCCTTCGGCTCAACCTCGTGACGCCGTCGTGTTGCTTCATCGAGTTCTCTCTCCATATTTCTGATCCTGATGCGGAGGTTGACTCTGTCAACTATCTCAAAAAGAGCCCATTTCAGAAGCACACTCCCAACACCAATATAGAACCAGACGAAAGTCACAAAAGAAGGCCGGGGCCAGATAAAGTACATCACCCTCGCCCAGAGTAAGGAAAAGCCAATTCCTACCAGGACTTTGTAGAAATTGACATTAGCCTTGGGCAACCTTTCCCGATTATATTTCACGCTATTCCCGCGCTGGTCATCAACTTCAAATCGGTACTCTACAGCTAACGAACTATTCTAACCGCCTAGTTTGTCAAAAGGCAAACAAAGCCAGTCTACACACCGCACACACTTTTCTTGACAACAATGCCCGACAGAAGATAAACTTTCGACGACAGAGAGCACCAAGGGTGTAGATCTTTCCATAGGCTAGGAGTGTGTAGCGGCCTAGCCCTGTTTTTCTGAAGCTGTCTGGTTGGTCGTCTTAGTGGCCCCGTGGTGTAGCGGTCTAACATGCCACCCTGTCACGGTGGAGATCGGGGGTTCGAATCCCCCCGGGGTCGTATCTGCAATACATAATTTGACTTCCCCTCATATTGCAGATCGAAGAACGGTCTGAATTCAGCCCTCGGAGTAACCGCTAACACCTTCTTGTCTTTGATCCAGACGGCTTCGAGGAGGCAGCTAGCCAATCGGTTTCTCTGCTCTTGAGTAGCCTGCTCCCAAGCTCCAGTAATGTCTCTCAAGAACAAAGCCAGTTTCTCAAGCATTTCCCTTTTGTCAGCTTCTATCGGTGGAAGCTGTTGCATCTCTCTCTGAATCTCAGCATAGTCGGCCAAATACTCTTCTTTCGCCTTATGCCCCCATTCGTAGAGATCTTTCACTCTTTGCAGACGAGTCTGCAGTAATGACCTTTGTTTGTCCACATCGTAAGCCGATTGCAACCTCGTGTGTGCCTCCATAATCTTCTGCTGGTAATCATCAGGGATATGGAACGCCTCGAGGTAACCCAGAAGCTCCTCCTCATAGATATCCAAGCAGGCAGATGGTTGAGTACAGTCTCCACCATTGATCCTGCCATTGCACGCCAGCCTCACTCTGCCTCTGCCTTTGAACGCTCTTAGTGTGCTGTTGCACTCAGCGCACCTGGCTATGCCCGATAAGGAATAGACGCTGGCATCAGAACGGATGGTTTGCGGGATGTTCGTTCTCTGTTTCCGCATCTTCTGCGCCTCCTCGAAGATTCCCTGTTCTATCAAGGGTTCATGCTTGGCCCTAATCCATCCTCCATTACCGTCAGGGATAAGGCCTATGTAGAACTTGTTATTCAGCATATCCTTGACGGTGTCTTTGGAGAACGGCCTGGACCCATGCGTGCCAGTAGTCCTATATCCTGCTCCGCTGAGTGCCATTGCCACCTGTTTATCTGATTTCCCCTGTTTGGCCAGGCCGAAGGCCATCTTCAAGCCTTCGTAATTCCTGACGGTCACTTCTTGCCCGTCTATGCTGATCCTTCTCCCTTGCATGTCTGGAACCGGTATTCCATCCTCGCCTTTCATGGCTCCAAAGGGCAGTGCACCACAGTATAGCCCCTGCATCTTCCTCTCGGTCCAACCCTTCTTGGTTTCTTGACTCAGGTTGTCTGAGTAGAACTGGGCAAATGCCCCTGACATAGCCAGAAATACCCTACCCATTGGTGTTGTGTAATCTATTTGCTCACTCACAGATAGG
>VGOE01000027.1 GCA_016876035.1 Chloroflexota bacterium | reverse complement strand
ATAACTAATGCCACTACTACGGCGTGCTTCACTATCAGTTGCCCAATACTCATCCAACTGAACCTACCCTGTTGCCGTTCGCGGGCGACTTTCGCCGGCCAGAACAAACGCCGGCCAAACAGCGACATCAGTGCCGGCATTAGCGTTAACCCCGCGATCAGAGTGATAGCTACCCCAAGCGCCAGCACCAGTCCCATGGTTCTAGTCATACCGAACCGAGATATCATCAGACAGAGGAAAGCGACGATCGTCGTCGTGGCACTGGCCACGATGACTGGCCCCATACTCCTGAGAGTATATGTCTCTGCTTCTTCTCTGCCTTTGCGGGCAATCTCCTCACGAAAACGCGATACAATGAACAGGCAGTAGTCGGTGCCCATACCGAAGATGATCACTACGAGGTAGGCATCGGCAAGGGTGGGAACATTCACACCAGACTGTGCTATGTAGCCGATGATTCCCCTGGCCACCAAGTAGCTGCAACCGATGGTGATCAGGGGAACCAGGGAGGCAACAGGTGAGCGATATATGAGGAGCAAGAGGACAATCACCAGTATGATGGTGACAAGGGTAGTCCTATCAATGGTCTGGTCAACAGACCTGAAAAGGTCACTGAATATGCCGGCATCGCCCGTAATATAGATTCTGGCATCAGGATATTCACTGCGAATGTATTCCCGTATCTGCTTAATGGCCTGCTTTGCCGGCTCATCTGCCGAGGACACCGATAGCCCTATAGTCATCAGCGTGGTGGTCTGGTCGCTGCTCTCTAGAGGTGAGCTCACCTCCTCTTGAATGATCACTTCGGGAGCAGCATCGGAAACAAGCCAGTCATGTATGGCTTTCGCCTCCTGCATGTTCTGTTCAGTAAGCCCCCGTTCGTTGTACATCACGAGTATGGCGGTGGTCTTGGGGGCTTCTGCAGCCGCAGGGAACTTCTCCTTCAACAGTTCCCGGGCAAAGGTAGACTCAGTGCTCTGAGGCAAGAACTGACTCTCCTCGGTGACCCCCACTTCGCGAAGTGTAGGCGCTAGGAAAAGGAAAGCCACGGCCAGGGCCACCCAAAAGAGTGTGATCAGGATGGCATACTTGCTGACAAATCTAGCTAGTAGGGAGAACATTGCCCGTATTGTAACTCTAACCAAGCTGTCTGGTCTATACCTCGGAACACGATGGAATTTACACCTTCTCACACTGCCACAGTGCTTCTCTGGCGAAAGGCGAGACTAGGCTGAAGACTATACTCATAAGTATTTTACCGGCAGGAAGGTCATGCGGGAGTCAATACATCTGAGAGGAAACTGCCGGGGGCAGGGCCTATCATCCAGCCTGGGGATGTCATCTGCCGATATGCGCCCATGGCCGAACCTCCTATTCCTAATGGTGAGCTAGCCGGAAGTTTTTCATACCCAGTTTTTCATTTACGTTTTTAGTGGCTTGTGATGCCAGTGGCCTATTCTGCTATTTGTGTCCTTGGTTGCGCAATCTCGAGATCACTGGGGTCGGGTAAGTTTACCGAACACTGAAGTATTTGCAGAAGCCTTGGTGAAGCTGCTATAATCTTGGTGAACGGATTCAAAATGGAGACAGAAACAAGTCTCCGCTCATACGAGGAGACACTGAGGCATTCCAGCCTACTCCGTGGGCTGAGTGATAGTGAGTTGGAAAAGCTGTTTCCACTTTGTCGAGTAGAAATTTACGAAGCTGGAGCGGTAATTTCTCGGCAGGGTGATCCATCCTACACCATCCGGATAGTAGAGTCGGGGAAAGTAGCACTACAGGTAGACCTCCACATAAGCCGCACTATGGACGAGAGCGCAACGATTGATGTGGTGACTCGGGGAGGGACCTTTTGTCTCTCGGCGCTGATAGAGCCTCATATACTCACGGGGTCAGTGACCGCCCTCGAGCCAACAAGGCTTATCGCTATAGAGGAAGCAGACCTTAGGCCACTCTTTGACCAAAACCCGAGAATGGCGTATCAGGTTATGAGTAACCTGGCTGAAATAGTCCGGTCGAGACTCATCCGAACCGAAGAAACGACGGGGCGTATCCTCTCTATTATTTTTCACGATCTGAAAACCCCGTTAGCGGCTGTTGAGAGTTATAACCGGCTCTTGCTCGGCGGTTTCGCCGGTGAACTGAATGAAGAACAGAGAAATATTGTGCAGCGAAGTAGCAAGAGACTCTCTGACCTCCTGAACCTGGTGAGCAACATGATTGATCTTTCCCGCGTTGATTTTGGTGAGTTGCGAATCAGCCGCGTTTGTTTGCCGAAGGTGATAAAGGATTGTGTTGAAGCTATGCAGCCTCTGGCTGAAGAAAAGGGGCTGAAGCTGATTAACGAGGTGCCCGAAAAACTTCCTACTATTCTAGGCGCCCCAGAGCGGCTGAAGCAGGTTTTTACCAACTTGTTGTCTAATGCCGTCAAGTTTACCCCGCCTGGAGGCACGGTAGCAATTACAGGCAAGGATTCCGGAGTGCGTGTTCAAGTGGAGGTAGCAGACACGGGAATTGGTATTCCAGCCGAGGAATTGCCGAAGATATTCGACGGCTTCTACCGAGGTCTCAACGTCAGTGAGAAGGGAACTGGACTGGGGCTTTCTATAGTGAAAAGGATAGTCGAGTCTCACCATGGCAAAGTGTGGGCGGTGAGTCCCTGCCCTGAGACGGGTAAGGGAAGCAAATTCATTTGCGTTTTGCCCAAAGGTTCGCTGTCATAGCATAAGCAACATATGAGAGAAGGAGCAGATAATCTCACGATACTGAGATCCTGAGCGGAACAGGGGGAAATGGCAAGGATTCTAATAGTAGACGATGACCCCGATATCCGAATGGCGATTGGCAGCGTCTTGAGATCGCGTGCTCATCAGGTGTTTCAAGCTAGTGACGGAGAGGAAGCCTTACGTAAGCTAAGAGAGGAGAAACCGGACTTAATGCTCTTGGATTTGCTCATGCCCAAGATGGATGGATTTGCTGTCGTTAAGGAACTAAGAAGAAACAAGCAGGACTATCCCAATATTCCTGTTCTCATCATAAGCTCGGTAAGGGAAGAATCGAGTCACCGACGCTATGAGTTGGAAGTAGGTCGTAGGCTTGACGTTGATGACTATATTGAGAAGCCCATTGAGCCCTTTGTTTTGCTTGCGCATGTAGAGAGGCTCTTGGGCAAAGGAGGAGAAGATGCCAGGCCGCACTAAAATCCTGGTTGTGGATGATGATCTCGATGTGCATGCCGCAGTGAAGACTTTGCTTGAAAGCAAGTCCTATCAGGTCGTACAAGCATACGATGGGGAGGAGGGTCTGCAAAAAGTGGTGGAGGAAAGGCCGGATTTAATTATCCTGGATGTTATCATGCCCAAGAAGCACGGGTTCCAGGTCTGTCGGGAACTCAAGACCGATCCCAGGTATTACTTCTTCTCCCATATACCTGTGCTGATGCTGACTGTCTACCCCGGGGATAGAGAGAAGCTGCATCTATCCGTGCGGGAAGGAATGGAAATGGAGGCAGAGGACTATCTTCAGAAGCCCTTTGATCCTTCTGAACTGCTAAGCCGAGTAGAAGAATTACTGAAGAAAAGTAGGGGGTAGACTTGGTGAACAAGCAGGTTTTGGTTATTGGCGGGGGTGTATCGGGGATAGCTTCAGCGATAGAGTTAAGTAATGCTGGTCTGCCTGTATACCTGGTGGAAAAGGAGGCAGGGATCGGTGGACACGCTGCCTCCTTTTGTTGCAAAGCAACCGATGCTTGCGCTAAGTGTTCTGTTTGCGTACTGCCCACCAAGGTAAAGGAATCCATACTCAATCCTCGGATTACGCTGTTAACTAATTCCACGGTACAGAAGGTTGCTGGCGAGGTTGGTAATTTTCTTGTTGAGGTGATGCAAGAGCCCCAGTCTATTGACGCAGAAAGATGCATAGCTTGTGGGCTTTGTGCAGCGGTCTGTCCAGCCGAGCCTAAAGCTGTCTATCTGCCGTCGGCCGAAGCCACACCTCTTTCGTATGTTCTTGACGCAGGGCTATGCTTTCGTTCCAAGGAAAAAAACTGCAACCTCTGTCGTGAGATTTGCCCCACGAAGGCTATAGAGTTTGAACCCAAGCCGAAAAAGCAGCAGTTGAATGTTGGCGCCATTGTTCTTGCCACTGGTTTCGAGGCTTTTGATGCCCGTGAGAAAGGCTCCTTGGGATATGGTAGATATCCTAACGTTCTGACCGGCCTCGACCTGGAGAGGATTATCTATCGTGAGGGCTACCTTAAGCTTCCCTCAAATGGGCAGAAGCCGAAAAGCATTGCCTTTGTACAGTGTGTGGGTTCCCGCGACCAAGGTCATGGCTATTGCTCGCAGGTATGCTGCAAATATGCCATGAAACTGGCGCGACTTATCAAGTATCAATACCCGGATACTCAGGTGACCATCTTTTACATTGATCTTCAGACTGCTGGGAAGGGCTTTGCTCAGTTCTATCAAGAGTGCCGAGGGAGCATACGTTTTGTCCGCGGAGTGCCAGGTGAAGTTTCAGAGGCTTCTTCCGGGGAACTGGTGGTAAGATTTGAAGATATTGCGCAAGGCAAAGTCTGCCATGAGATTTTTGACGCCGTGGTTCTTTCCGTAGGCATTTCTCCGCGGAAGGATACCTGGGAGTTGGCCAAGATTCTGGGCATCAATTTGGCGGATGACGGATTCTTTGATAGGAAGGAACCTCTCAGTTCCAATGAAACCCATGTGGAGGGCATTTTTCTTGCTGGGACCTGTCAGGGTCCCAAGGACATACCAGCGTCTGTCGCTCATGGAGTGGGGGCGGCGTCTAGTGTAATACAGGCGCTGGGTGTGAAGTCAGAAAAAAGGTAAGGTAATCCTTTTTCAGACGATGAAACTATGGCTAGAAGTTCGTCAAGAGCTACGATATGGAATGGTGACGAGAGATTTTGGGCGAGTAGAAAAGGAGCTTGGCAACGCAGGACTTGGTGCTTCGAACTGGAAGAGTACTAGCTCTTACTGAAGATCCAGACAGCAATACGGTATCAGGGAAGGCATTAGATTTAACAAATACGATTGGCCGCTGGGTGAAGCCATACTTTGTATGCGGTAGTGATGCCCCAGGGTGTAGGGCGAAGCCCAGATGTCTCCGGAAGACAAACCGGGACGAGCAGGCAGAAAGCCTGATCGCCACTTTCACTCAACCTCAAGGTCTACGCCTCAGAAGCGCTCACTCTCTGGCAAGGCAGGCTGGAATGGACAGTATACGATTAACTTTCTATGGGAAGCCAATGCAGAGTCCCTTTGCCGATGGAATGCAGGTAAGAACCATAGTGGGAGGCAAGACAATAGATAGGCGAGGACGTAAATGGAACCAAGAATAGGAGTGTTTATCTGTGATTGTGGGGGAAGTATAAAGAACATTGACTTCTCCCAGGCTAGGGAAAAGGCGGCTAAAATCCCAGATGTTGCCTTTGTTGAGTTGAGCTCTGATCTCTGTCTCAAGGAGGGGGAACAGAAGATGTCTTCCTCCCTCAAAGCCAAGAACATAGACAGGGTAGTTATTGCTGCCTGCTCCCCTGAGTCCAAGAAACATGTTTTCCAGAAAGCGTTGGAAAGCGCCGGGCTAAATGGTCACCTTCTTTCGATGGTCAATATTAGAGAGCAGTGCTCATGGGCTCATGAAGGAGACATCACTGAGAAGGCTCTGCAAATGGTACGGATGGGGGTGAATAAAGCCCGATCGCTTAAGCCAATAGAGAAAGAAGAGATCAGCGTAAACAAGGACGTTCTGGTAGTGGGTGGAGGATTCTCCGGAATGAGCTCGGCTATCCAGCTTTCCAGGCTCGGCCTGCGGACTATTTTGCTGGAAAGGGAATCGGCTTTAGGTGGTAAGAATAGGGATCTTGAGGACCTCTATGGCCTCAAGACAAGCTCGTTGATAAAGGAGATAGAAGGGAATAAGGATATCGAGGTTCTTACCTCTTCTGAGGTGGTAAAGGTGGAAGGGAAGGTGGGTGATTTCACGGTAAGGATCAGGAGAGGAACGGAGGAGCGTTCTCGGGTTTTTGGAGGCATAGTATTCGCCACCGGATATGAGACGGGAGGGGACTCTCAGCTCAAGCCAGGTGCCCAAATCACCTCGCCAAACGGGCTGGCCTACATGCTTCAGGCCTCAAATCTGGGAGGGAAGCCCAGGATCATAGGTTTTGTGTTCGATTCCTCTGACGAGAATTCCCGTCTGGCTTCAGTGGCTACCTTAAATAGTGCTTTGACGGCTAAACAAAAGTGGGATAGTGAAGTCTATGTCTTCTGTAAGAATGTCAAGGTGGATGGCGAAGGGCTAGAAAGCCTGTATCGTGAGGCGAGGGAATGTGGGGTGGTGTTTGTCAAGTTTGAGGAGAAGCCCAAGATCTCGGCGCAGGATGGTCGAGTGAAGATCGAAGCTAAGGATGTTTTGGTGGGAGAGGGTACCGCACTGGAGTGTGATCTCCTGATAGCAGAGGAGAACTTTTTGCCCAGCCAGGGGACTGAGACTCTGAGTTCTCTCCTGAATGTAAGAACGGACTCCCGAGGATTTTACCAGGAGGAAAATGTTCACCTCTATCCGGTGTCCTCGGAGAGGAAAGGGATATTCTTCGTTGGAGACTGCCGCGGTGATTCAGCACCTGGCCGAGTGTTGACGGATGTCTCCAGCGCTGTCACCAGTCTCTACGAATTGCTGGGGCCTGGGAAGATCGTGGTGGAGCGAGACAAGGTGAAGGTTGACCCTCAAAAATGCCGAACGTGTCTTACCTGCCTTCGTGCCTGCCCGCACAGCGCAGTGGGACTTACTCGAGTAGAAAATGGAAGGGAGGTGGCTGAGATCTGGGATCTCGCCTGCGATGCATGTGGAATTTGCACTGCCCTTTGTCCGGCTAAGGCGATCGAATTTGAGGGCTACAGTGACCAGCAAATCCTGGCCCAAATTGAAGCGATAGGAGTGTCATGAGCAGGGAAATTATGGCCTTTTGCTGTGAACATTCTGCCTATTCTGCCGCAGACTTGGCAGGAAGGCTGGCTCTTCATTGTCCAGAGAACCTGCGGGTAATCCCCGTCCCATGCGCCGGTCGGGTGGATACCCTTCATATCCTGAAGGCCTTCGAAAACGGCGCCGCCGCCGTGCTGGTGCTGGGGTGTGAAGAGGGGGCTTGTCATCATCTCACCGGGAATACGAGAGCAAAAGAACGGGCAAAACATGCTGAAGTTCTCCTGAAAGAAATTGGGGGAAATGGCAGATATGTGGCAATGTCCAATCTTAGTCCTAATGCGCCTCACAAATTTGTCACGATAGTAGATGAGATGAACGAGAGAATAAAGAAGTCCGGAGAGGTAAGATGATAATTGCAGAAAGAAAACCTATGGAGGAAATCAAGCAGGTGACCGCTCCGTATAAGAAGTTGCTTCTAGCGGGCTGCGGGACCTGCGTTACCGTCTGTTGGGCGGGTGGAGAGAAAGAGGTGGGGATACTGGCCTCGCAACTGAGGCTGGCCCGGGGAACGGAAGGCAAAGACCACGCTATTCTTGAAGCTACGGTGGAGAGACAGTGTGAAAAAGAGATGGCAGAAGAGTTACGGAGTAAGGTGGCGGAGGTTGATGCCGTTCTCTCATTAGCTTGTGGGATTGGAGTGCAGACGATGGCCGAGATCTTTGAGGACAAACCGATCTTCCCGGCGCTCAATACCACCTTCCTGGGGATGCCGGAAAAGGAGGGAGTTTGGGTGGAAATGTGTGGCGCTTGTGGGGACTGCTTCCTTGATCGAACGGGAAGCGTTTGCCCAATCGTCCGCTGCGCCAAAGGTCTTCTTAACGGTCCCTGTGGCGGCACGAGGAAAGGGGGAAAGTGCGAGATAGACCCTCAGAAGGACTGTGCCTGGGTGCTCATTCACCGCCGATTAATAAAGCAAGGCAGGCTCTACCTGATGGAGAAGTATTATCCACCGAAGAATTTTCGGGCTGTTAAGAGGCCAGGGAAAATCCAGGCGATAAAGGCTTAAGGAGTGAAGGATGGCGAAACCTTTCAGAGAGACTCTCAAGACGAAGGACTTCATCGTAACCGCTGAGGCAGCTCCGGTAAAAGGCTCTAATATGTCGAAACCGATCGAGAATATTGAGCTTCTGAAGGACAAGGTGGATGCGCTGAATGTGACTGATAATCAGAGTTCGGTGATGCGCTATCCATCTCTCGGAACCTGCCTTCTGGTCAAGGAACGTGGTGGTGAGGCTGTGCTCCAGATAACTTGTCGGGATCGTAACCGCCTGGCGATACAAGCTGACCTGCTTTTCGCCTGGTCTCGAGGGATAGGCAATGTTCTTTGCCTTACTGGCGACTCCATAGATGTGGGCGATCACAAGGAAGCGAAGCCTGTGTTCGATCTAGATTCGGTGCAGCTTATACACCTCGTCCACACCTTGAATTCCGGGAAGGATATGGCTGGGAATAATCTCGACGGAGGCGCTGACTTCTGTATTGGTACAACGGCGACCCCTTCGGCAGACCCACTTGAGCCTCAGCTTGTCAAAGTAGCGAAGAAGCTCGAGGCAGGGGTGAACTTCATTCAAACGCAGGCAGTTTATGAACCGGATGAGCTCAAGAGGTTTATGGAATTCGTCCGTAAGAAGGACGCGAAGGTGAAGGTGCTTGCTGGGATAGTGCCCGTTATTGGTGCGAAGATGGCTGAGTACATGAACGAGAATGTTCCAGGCATTTCGGTACCTCAGTCTATAATCGACGAACTCGCTCAAGCGCCGAAAGGGAAAGGCGTCTCCACAGGAATAGAGATAGCCGCTAGGATGATAAGGCAAGTGAAAGAAGAGAGGATATGCGATGGGGTGCATATCATGTTCATCGGGCGTGAGGAGAAAGTTCCTGAGATTCTGACTTCTGCGGGACTCTTGTGAGGTGAACCTCTTTTCATCGAAAGGAAAGACTAAGACAGGGAAGAATCGGCACGGAGGAAAAAGATGACAATAGTCTTGAACGAATTGGATACCAGGTTCAAGTATGATGTTGCTGCTGAGCCTGGGGGAGAGAACATCAAGCAGTGTTTTGCCTGTGGCCTTTGCACTGCCAGTTGCCCTGTTTCTGACATTGATCCGGTGTTTAATCCCCGTAGAATTATCCGCATGGTACTTCTAGGGATGAGGAAGGAGGTTCTCTGCGCCGATTTCATCTGGTTTTGCATCCAGTGCTATACGTGTCAGGCCCATTGTCCTCAAAATGTAGATTTTTCCGATATAATGAAGGCACTGAGAAACATGGCAGTTAGAGAAGGGTGTGTCCCCCTTTCGTTTGCTGAGAAGGTGAAGGAGATCGACGTCTTTTCCCAGAAGCTACGCCACGAAATGGTGAGTGATCTTCTTGCCCGAAAACCCGAAGGGGAGAGGGTGGAGATTTCTACGGTTGCAGAGAAAGCCTTAAGCAGATTGAAGAGTTAGGAGTTGGCCATGTCACAAGGAAATGGCAAAGTAGGATCAGTTCTGGTCGTTGGCGGTGGCATAGGGGGAGTCCAGGCCGCCTTAGATTTGGCTGAAAGCGGATATTACGTTTATCTTTTAGAGAAATCGCCCTCCATTGGCGGGGTAATGGCTCAGCTTGATAAGACCTTCCCTACCAATGACTGTTCCATGTGCATCCTTTCTCCGAAGCTGGTAGAAGCAGCCTCTCATCCCAACATAGCTCTCTACACTTACTCGGAGGTAGAGGATATCCGGGGCGAGCCGGGTCGCTTCAGGGTGAAGATTCGAAGGAAGGCGACCTATGTAGATTGGAGCAAGTGCACTGGCTGTGGCGTGTGCTCCGAATGGTGTCCTGTGGTAAGGCCTAGCGAGTTTAACCAGGGGCTTGACGACCGTCGGGCGATATATACAGCCTTTCCGCAGGCTGTCCCCAAGAAATTCGTGATTGACAAAGAACAAGAGCGGCTTTGCCACGCTGCTTGCCGAGACGCTTGTCCGCTTCACATGAATGTCTGTGGCTATATTAAGCTGGCCGCCGAGGGCCGAATCGATGAGGCATACAGGTTGATACGGGCAACAAACCCGTTGCCCGGCGTTTGCGGGCGTGTCTGCTATGCCCCGTGCCAGGGTGCCTGCAACCGCGGTCAGATTGACGATTTCCTGGCAGTGAGGGACATTAAGAGATTTGTTGCCGATCAGGTTGATGCTGACAAATGCAAACTGGACCTGGCCAAGGCAGAAAGCACTGGCAAGAAGGTGGCGATAATAGGATCGGGCCCGGCCGGTCTTACAGCGGCACATGACCTGGCCCTCAAAGGCCATGGGGTGGTTATCTTTGAAGCCCTGTCAGAGCCGGGCGGTATGCTGCGCGTTGGTATTCCTGAGTACCGTCTTCCCAGGGAGGTGGTGCGCAAGGAGATTGGGCAGATACAAAACCTGGGCGTGGAGATTAAGACCGGCGTTACGGTGGGGAAGGATATCTCTCCCAGCAGGTTGAAGGCGGAGTTCGATGCCATTTTCGTTGCTGTCGGTGCTCACCAGGGGATGGAGCTGAAAGTGCCTGGAGAACACCTTCAGGGTGTAATTCAAGGCGTCGAGTTCTTACGCCGCGTAAGCCTTGGAGAGAAGGTTGAGGTGGCTAGTGAGATTGCTGTCATCGGGGGCGGCAATACGGCTATTGACTGCGCACGAACAGCCAAGCGCCTCGGGGCGGAAAAGGTGACTATTTTCTACAGGCGCACCAGGGCCGAGATGCCCGCGGATGAGGAAGAGGTTCAGGCAGCGGAGGAAGAGGGCATAAAGATCGAGTTACTTGTCGCTCCTGTTAGTTTGCATGGGAAGAAGAAACTGACTGAGATGGAGCTTGTCCGAATGAAGCTTGGTGAGCCTGACGCTTCAGGACGACCACGCCCTGTCCCCATTGCAGGCTCTGAGTTCCGTGTCCCGGTCAGTATGGTGATAGCTGCCCTGGGGCAAGCCCCAATTGTGGATTTTGTGAAGGAACTTGGTGTTGACTTGTCCCGGCGCGGCACTATTGAAGTGGACCCTGCCAGCGGGGCCACTAATGTTCCAGGTGTTTATGCTGGTGGCGATGCTGTAACTGGCCCTGCCTTCGTTGTAGACGCCATGGCGGCAGGAAGAAAAGCCGCTTCGTCTATAGATGCCTACCTGCGTGGCGGGAGCGTCCCGCCCGCGGAGGAAAAACGGGAGCCTGAGAAACTCACAGAGGACGAGATCAGAACCGTCACCGGTGCCGTGGAGCTGGCGCGCCGCACTAAGATGAAGCATCTGCCTGTTGAACAGCGAGCCGGCTTCGTTGAGGTCGCCTCTGGTTATTCACTGGCTGAGGCACAGGCGGAAGCAAGCCGATGTCTTGCTGGGCTCAGCGAAGGATGTATCGAATGCCTTGAGTGTGTTGATAGGTGCGAAGCAGCGGCCATTAACCACACCATGAGCGATAGAATAGAAGAGATAGATGTTGGAGCGGTCTTACTGTCTGGTGGCTTTGAGTGTTTTGACTCCAGTCGAGTTTATGAGTTGGGCTACAGCAGGTTCCCTAACGTGGTTACCAGCATGGAATTCGAGCGCATCTTGAGCGCCACCGGACCCTTCGAAGGCGTGTTACTGCGTCCGTCAGATATGACTGCGCCGCGGAAGGTGGCTTTTATCCAATGCGTTGGCTCCAGGGATGAAAAGCACGGCAGACCTTATTGCTCCTCAGTCTGCTGCACCTATGCCATCAAGGAAGCTATGATCGCCAAGGAGCATAGCACGATTCCGTTGGATGTAACCATATTCTTCATGGATCTTCGGACCTATGGGAAGGACTTTGACAAATACTACGACCGCGCTAAAGAGGAAAGCGGAATAAAGTTCATTAGATCGAAGGTATACAGTGTTGAAGCGGGAGGCAGACCCGGTGACCTGAAAGTGAAATTCACTACCGAGGATGGCATGTCAAAGGCGGAAGATTTTGACATCCTGGTTCTTTCTGTAGGTTTCCAGACGTCACCAGAATTGGTCGAGCTGGCGAAAAAGATTGGAATTCAGCTCAATCCTTATGGCTTTTGCCAGACCAAGCCTTTCTCAGCCGTGGAAACGACCAAGAATGGGATATTCGTCTGCGGGGCTTTCTCGGCACCCAAGGATATTCCGGAGACAGTAATGCAAGCCAGCGGGGCAGCGGGGGATATTTCTACCTTCCTGGCGCCGGCAAGGAAGACTCTCACCAAGATAAAAGAGTATCCGCCAGAAAGAGATGTAAGAGGACAAGAACCTAGGATCGGCGTCTTCATCTGCAACTGCGGGATCAATATCGGCGGATATGTCAGGGTTTCTGAGGTTACAGATTTTGCTAAGACTCTTCCTAATGTGATCTATGCCGAACACAATCTTTTTACCTGTTCGCAGGACACTCAGGAGAGGATCAAGAATGCGATTCTTGAGAATAACCTTAATCGAGTGGTAGTGGCATCCTGTTCTCCCAGGACTCATGAACCTTTGTTCCGCGAGACGGTTCGGGAGGCTGGGCTCAACCCCTACCTCTTTGAGATGGCGAACATTCGCGACCAGTGCTCCTGGGTACATATGCACGAGCTAGAAGAGGCAACCGATAAGGCAAAAGACCTGGTGGAGATGGCAATAGCTAAGGCGAGGTTGATTGAGCCGCTAAAGCGGCAGTCTCTCCCAGTTACCCGTTCTGCTCTGGTCATTGGTGGGGGATTGGCGGGGATGGTGAGCGCACTAACCATAGCAGATCAAGGATTCGAAGTCCATCTCATTGAGAAGAACAATGAGCTTGGTGGCATAGCCAGGAGAATACATCATTCCTTCGATGGCGGGGATGTTCAGGACTTTCTGTCCCAACTTATTAGCAGAGTTCAAGAACATCCCAAGATCAAGGTGTATACAAATACGTGGATCGTGGACGCACGCGGCTTTGTGGGCAATTTCACCACTGAAGTCATGAGGTACCGTGGTAGGGTCATAGAGAGGATAGACCACGGTGTTACCATAATTGCTACCGGGGCCCAGGAATACAAGCCAGAGGAATATCTCTATGGAAGAGACCCCAGAGTGCTCACCCAACTGGAGCTCGAGGAGGAAATAGCAAAGGGGAGCCCTGATGTCGTCAATTGCGATAACCTGGTAATGATCCAGTGTGTAGGTTCTCGCAATGAGGAGCGACCTTATTGCTCCCGGGTGTGCTGTAACCAGGCAATCCAAAACGCTCTGAGGCTAAAAGAGATCAAACCCGAGATGAATATACATGTTCTTTATCGGGACGTGAGGACATATGGGTTTTATGAGGAACTCTATCGAAAGGCAAGAGAGAAAGGGGTTGTCTTTCTGCACTATGATCCAGAAGAGGAGCCTCGTGTCAGGCAGACGAGAAAAGACGGACGGCTTTTGATAAGGGTTGAGTGTAAGGACCCAGTGCTTGGCGACGAAATAGCCATTGATGCTGATATCCTCGCCTTAAGCACGGCCATGACCCCTCCGCCTGACGTGAAGGAATTGGCCATGTTCTACAAAGTGCCACTCAACCAAGACGCCTTCTTCTTGGAAGCACACGTCAAGCTTCGCCCTGTGGACTTTGCCACCGATGGGGTCTTTGTGTGCGGGCTGGCCCACGCTCCTAAGTCCATCGAGGAGAGTATCGCACAGGCAAAAGCTGCTGCTTCTCGGGCCACTGTCATACTGGTCAAAGATGTGCTGACGGCTGAAGGGATTGTCTGTACGGTGAACGAAGTCATATGTGGCGGCTGTGGGATCTGTGAAGTCCTTTGTCCCTACAGCGCCATAACTTTGGATCGAGAGAAGAGAATTGCCGTGGCAAACGAGGCCCTTTGCAAAGGATGCGGTACCTGCGCCTCCGCTTGCCCCTCTGGGGCCGCTCAGCAACGGGGGTTCAGAAGAGATCAGATCTCGGCTATGCTTGATGCAGTTCTGTCAGGAGTGTAAGAATGGAAGGCTTTGAACCGGTCATTGTGGGGTTTTGCTGTAACTGGTGTTCTTATGCTGGTGCCGATCTCGCTGGGATAAGCCGAATCCAATACCCCCCAAATCTAAGGATGATCAGGGTGATGTGTTCAGGTGCGGTTGACCCAGCGCTTATAATGGAAGCCCTGCGCCGCGGTGCTGATGGGGTATTCATTGGGGGTTGCCATCCCGGGGATTGTCACTACATGGCCGGGAATTACAAGACGCTAAGAAAGATCACCCTTTTGAAGGGTCTTCTGCCCCAGCTTGGGATCGAGCCGCAAAGGGTGAGGCTGGAGTGGGTCTCCGCGGCTGAGGGGCAACGATTTGCTCAAGTAGTCACCGATTTTATCGGAGAAATAAAAAAACTAGGACCGAATCCATGGAAGGGGAAGAACAATGAACAAGCTGAAAGTGGCCATCGCTCTGGGATCGACATGCTCCGGGTGTGACGTAGCTATCCTGGACCTTAACGAGAAGATCCTCAATCTTGTTGAGGTGGCCGATATCGTCTACTGGCCCACCGCAATGGACTTCAAGATCAAGGATCTGGAGGCTTTCAAAAGCGGGGACATAGACGTGGGAATTTACCACGGGACGGTAAGGACCTCGACACATGAGCACACAGCCCATCTTCTGAGAGAGAGGTCAAAGGCCGTTCTATCCTTTGGGGCTTGCGCCTGCTTCGGAGGCATCCCCGGACTCTGTAATCTCAGCACCAAGAACGAAGTCTTTCGCACCGTTTATCAGGACACAGCTTCTACGGTGAACCCCGATTTTGTCACCCCTCAAACCGAGGTGAAAGTGGGCAAGTTCGACCTCACGCTTCCTGAGCTTAAGGACGAAGGGAAGGCGCTTCGTGATGTAATTGATGTTGACTACTATCTTCCCGGATGCCCTCCCACTGTGATGCTGAGGGAGAAGCTGATCCCGATATTGAAGCTGGTGCAGGGTGGAGAGTTGCCGCCAAAGGGCACGGTAATTGCTTCTGACAAGACGCTTTGCGACGAGTGCGAAATGAAGAAGGAGAACAAGAGCATCTCGAAGATTGTGAGAACTCATGAGATGATCCCTACTCCTGGGATATGTCTCCTGGAGCAAGGCCTGATATGTATGGGCCCGGCAACGCGGGGAGGGTGTGGGACACCTTGTATCAAGGCCCTCGTGCCCTGCCGCGGGTGTATGGGGCCTACGGCAGAGGTCAAAGACCAGGGAGCAAAGATGATCAGTGCCATAGCCTCTATTCTGGGAGTGAGCGAGGAGAAAGACCTTTCGGCAGAAGATGTCGCCAAGCTCATTGACGGAATCAAAGACCCGGTGGGTACTTTCTACCGTTTTACCCTACCGGTGGCTCTGATCAATAAGAAAGTGGGTGTGAAATGAAGAAGGTTACCATTGATCCAATAACCAGACTGGAGGGAGAAGCTAAGATAGACATCTTCCTCAATGACGAGGGAGATGTGGCTGATGCTTTCTTCCAGGTAACGGAGCTTCGGGGTTTTGAGAAGTTTTGCCAGGGGAGGCCGGTGGAGGAGTTGCCTCGCATCGTGCCTCGTATCTGTGGCGTCTGACCGGGGGCACATCATATGGCCTCGTGTAAGGCCACTGACGCAGTCTTCCATGTGGAGCCGCCGCCGGCAGGCAAGAAGCTAAGGGAGCTTTTCTACTGTGCTCACTATATTCACTCTCATATTGCCCATTTCTACGCTCTGGCCGCCCCGGACTTCGTTGTCGGCCCGACAAGCGATCCGGCACAGAGAAACATCCTCGGCGTGATAGAGAAGGTGGGTCTCGAGATTGGTGGTGAGGTAATAAAGCACCGGGCCTATGCTCAGGATATCCAGACAACGATTGCTGGCAGGGCAACCCATCCTATCGGTGGTTTGCCAGGGGGAATGAGCAAGCCCATCACTGAGGAAGAGCGCAAGGTCTTCGAGGAGTGGGCCAAGTCATTAGTTGAGTTCGCCAAGTTTTCCCTCAAGATTTTCAATGACGTAGTGTTGTCCAACAAGGCATACGTGGACTTGATTCTGGGCGATATCTACACCATGAAGAGCTACTACATGGGCATGGTGGATGCTAACAACAAGGTCAATTTCTATGATGGCGATATAAAGGTAATTGACCCGGATGGCAAAGAGTTCGCCAAGTTCAAGCCAGCGCAGTACCTGGATTATATTGGCGAACACGCCGAGCCGTGGTCCTACCTCAAATTCCCCTTCCTGAAGAAGAATGGCTGGAAGGGATTTGTGGAGGGCAAGGACAGCGGCATCTACCGTGTGGCTCCTCTGGCGCGCCTGAATGTGGCCGATGGTATGGCGACACCTCTGGCTCAGGAAGAATACGAGAGGATGTTCCAGACGCTGGGCGGCAAGCCGGTTCACGCTACCCTCGCCATGCACTGGGCCAGGCTGGTGGAACTGCTGTATGCCTCTGAGAGGCTGCTCGAGCTTTGCCAGGACAAGGAGATCACCAGCCCGACCGTGAGGACCATTCCCACTGCCACTCCCGATGAGGGGGTGGGGGTAGTGGAAGCCCCGCGAGGCACCCTCTTCCACCATTACCAGACTGATAAGCAGGGCATGGTAACCAAGGTCAATCTGCTGGTGGCCACAGGGAACAACCACGCCGCTATCTGCATGTCGGTAAAGAAAGCCGCGCAGGGAGTGATCCAGAAGGGCAAAGTGGTCAGCGAAGGGCTACTGAACATGGTGGAGATGGCCTTCCGCGCCTATGACCCCTGCTTTGCCTGTGCCACTCATTCACTGCCGGGGCATATGCCTCTGGAGATCATCATCAGGGATCCCGAAGGCAATGAGATAGAAAGGATAAGCCGTCGCCAGGCTCATATCCCAAAGCTGTCTATAGAACGCTGAAATCCTCCTTGGGGGGTGCAACATGAAGACGAAAAGTAACCTGGAAAGGATACTCGAGGCAGGGCATTTTGCTGTTACTGCCGAAATTGGGTCCCCTCAGAATGCAGAGCCCGATGCGATAAGGGCAAAGGCCAGACTTATCAAGGGTTATGTTGATGCCTTTAACATCCCTGACGGGCAGGCAGCCGTAGTGGCGATGGGGAGCTGGGCGGCTTGCCTCATAGGGATGGAGCAGGGCCTTGATCCTATTGTGCACATGACCTGCCGCGACAGGAATCGCATTGCCCTCCAAATGGATATCCTGGGTATTGCTGCCTTTGGTGTGAACAATATGCTCTGCCTCTCTGGAGATCCCATTTCTTACGGGAACCATCCGCAGGCAAAACCTGTGCTGGACCTCGACTCTATACAACTGATCAGGATGGTCAAAGGGCTTCGGGATGAGAAGAGATTTGAGAATGGGGAGCTTCTGGTGGGAAGGGAGCCCAGACTTTATATTGGGGCGGTAGCCAATCCCTTTGCCGAATCTTCAGAACGGGAGGTGACTCGCCTCAAAGACAAGATTGCAGCCGGGGCAGATTTCATACAGACTCAGCCTGTGTACAACATTGAGAAATTCAAGAAATGGATGGGACTGTTTCGACAAGAAGGACTGCATAAAAAGGCCAGAATCCTGGCTGGCATCACTCCTATTACATCGGCAGCAGCAGCTAGGTACATGCAGACAAAAGTCCCTGGTATGGATATTCCCGATGGAATCGTGGGACGTCTTCGGAAGGCTCGCAGCAAAGAGGAGGCGGCTGAGGAAGGGATGAGGATTGCTGTCGAGATAGCCGGTCAGCTAAAGCAGGTAGAAGGGGTGGCGGGTATTCACCTCATGACTCTTGGGCGAGAGGAGATAGTTCCCAAGATCTGCAGCGCGGCGGGCCTCTATCCGCGCGCCTGAATGAGAGAGCATCGGGTTCCAACCTGGAAAACGCCAAGGACTGATGGGTTTTGCCAGAAGCTCTCTGGCTCATGCTTCGTAACGTGAGACCCTTGGCTGTGCTTAGGGTGACAGCGCCATAGGTGTCATTCTGATCCGCCGCAGGCGGATGTGCAGGTGTGCATGACAATCCTTCATTAGCAGGAGGTTAGAGATGTCCAAAGCAATCATCATTATCTATGATTCCAGGACCGGAAGCACGGAGGCAATGGCCAAGGCTATCGAAGAAGGAATGAAAGAGTCCGGGATTCAAGTCGTATCGAAGAGAGCTACAAAGGCGGGGGCAGACGATCTGAAGGGCGTTGACGCCGTCGTTCTTGGCTGCCCAACATACCATGGTGATCTAATGTCTTCGATGCGAACTTTTCTTTTCGCAATGGAGAAGGCGGATCTGAAGGGCAAAGTGGGAGCTGCCTTTGGAAGTTACGGATGGAGTGGCGAGTCTGTCCAAAGGATGGCTGATACCATGAAGCATGTCTTCGGGATGAATGTGATGGAGCCAGGCCTAAAGCTGCTGCGCAGACCGAGCGAGCGCGATTTGAACGAATGCCGGGCTTTTGGCAAGAAGGTTGCTGGGAAGGTCATGGGGGTGTAAGGTGGGGGCTGGGGTATGGGGATCGGAAGCATCTCGATAAAGGGAGGGAGATGTGAAACACGATGCAGGATCAGCAGGCCCTGAAAAGCTGATAGCACAGGTGATGCGGATGGCTGATCTGGTGAACTACCAGGATGGCTCCGTGGTCAGCAGAGAGATAGTAAATCGAAAGACAGGAACAGTCACTGTTTTTGCTTTCGACCAGGGACAGGGATTGAGTGAGCACGCAGCACCTTTTGATGCCTTGGTCTGGCTTCTTGATGGCCAGGCGGAAATCGTTATCTCTGGCAAAGCCTTTCGTTTGAAGGAAGGGGAGATGATCATTATGCCAGCCAATCATCCTCATGCCCTGAAAGCACTGCAGAAATTCAAGATGCTCTTGATAATGATAAAGTCTTGATCTCAAGAGCTACCCGGCTCGTGGGTGTTATCCTTTCTTCTACTGCGCGAGGGACTTCCTAACATCAACCTTGGTGATTCACAGTAGCACCCTTTCCTGGCCGTGATATTGATAAGCAACCGCACCGTTTTTCTTGATTACTCGGCGAAATCGGAATACAATAGAACCTAGGTTGGCACGCAAAAGAGACTAAGGTGCAAGATAGTCACGTTCTTCTTCTGGGGGAAAGGGATGGGGAGAGAATACACTCCATCCCTTCTTTTCATTGTGAGGCCACAGATGGCGAGATACGGGTTGGTGCATATTGGAGGTTAAGGTGCAAGGTAATGCCTGGACATCCCTTGGGACGCAGTTGCTAAAGAAGATACTTGTCCGGTTTGGCGTTGGGGAGAACCGGCTGCAGCCAAGGTGGGTGGCGGTTTCAGAACCGTGCCGCCTTGTCTCCACTGTTGAGGAGACGGAAGAGCAAATCAGGCAGTTAGGGTCTTTTAATACAAATGGCGGAGGGCGATAAGATGGCTAAACTCAAACTGGCTCTTTACTGGGCTGGCGCCTGCGGGGGCTGCGACGTTGCCGTGCTGGATATCCACGAGAAAATCCTCGATGTTGCTGCCCTGGCGGACATAGTGTTCTGGCCGATAGCGCTGGACTTCAAATATCACCATGTTGAGGCAATGCAGGATAAATCTATCGATGTCTGCCTCTTTAATGGCATGGTGAGGAGTTCAGAGCAGGAGCACATAGCCAAGTTGCTGCGGGCTAAGTCCAAGACGATGGTTTCTTTTGGCTCTTGCGCCTGTTTCGGTGGCATACCGGCGCTAGCCAATTTCACCACTCGTGGGGAGATAATGCAGAGAGCCTACATAGAGGCACCTTCAAACGAGAACCCGGGCAAGACTCTCCCTCAGACCCGCACGAAGGTGGCAGAAGGGGAACTGGAGTTGCCTGAGCTTTATGAGTCGGTGTTCACCCTCGCTCAAGTGGTCGATGTTGAGTATTTCGTGCCTGGCTGCCCACCGACAGCCGATCTCATCTTGAAGGTGGTGGATGCCCTGGCTACCAATAAGCTGCCGCCTGTGGGGGCCGTCATTGCTGCAGACAAAACGCTTTGTGACGAGTGCCCACGCAAGAAGAATGAGAAGAGTATCAGCAAGATAGTCCGCTCTCACCAGATCATCCCCGAATCGGAGCGATGCCTTCTGGAGCAGGGGATGATATGCTGTGGGCCTGCCACGAGAGGTGGCTGTGGTGCGCTGTGCATCAAGGTCAATATGCCCTGTCGCGGCTGCTTCGGGCCAACTGCGGGCGTTCTTGACCAGGGAGCCAAGCTGGTTAGCTCTATTGCCTCTATTTATCAAGCCAATAATGATGACGAGGTTGCCAGGATGGTCGAGGAAATAGTCGATCCAGCGGGCACTTTCTATCGCTTTGGAGCGGCCGACTCTATATTGAGAACAAAGCAGCTCCAAAAGCACTAGAGGAGAGAACATGATGAAGAAAGTCACTATTGATCCCATAACCAGGCTGGAAGGGCATGGCAAGATCGAGATCTTCCTCAATGATGAGGGTAATGTCGAGAATGCCTACCTTCAGATACCTGAGCTGCGTGGCTTCGAGAAGTTCTGTGAGGGAAGACCAGTCGAGGAGATGCCCCGGATAGTGCCTCGCATCTGCGGGGTCTGACCAGGGGCACACCACATGGCCTCGTGCAAGGCCACGGACGCAGTCTACCACGTAGAGCCTCCTCCAGCAGGCAAGAAGCTAAGGGAACTATTCTACTGTGCCCACTATATTCACTCCCACATCGCCCATTTCTATGCTCTGGCAGCTCCTGATTTTGTCATGGGGCCTGACAGCGACCCCGCCCAGAGGAATATCTTAGGGGTTGTCTCCAAGGTTGGCCTTGAGATTGGCGGGGCAGTGATAAAGCACCGCGCCTACGCCCAGAGCATCCAGGCAACCCTGGGGGGCAAGGCCACCCATCCAGTTTGTGGCCTGCCTGGAGGCATGAGCAAAGCGATCAATGAGGAAGAGCGTCGCGACTTTGAAGAAAAGGCCAAGTCCTGCGTTGAGTTCGCCAAATTCAGCTTGAAGCTGTTCAACGATGTTGTCCTGTCAAACAAAGATTACCTCAATCTGATCACCGGCAACATCTACACCATGAAGAGCTACTACATGGGCTTGGTGGATAGCAAGAATAGGGTGAACTTCTATGAAGGAGATATCCGGGTAGTTGACCCCGAGGGCAAAGAGGTAGTCAAGTTTAAGCCTGCCAGCTATCTCGACTATGTGGCAGAACATACGGAGCCTTGGTCTTACCTCAAGTTCCCTTTCCTGAAGAAAGTTGGCTGGAAAGGGTTTACTGAGGGGAAAGACAGCGGAGTCTACCGCGTTAGCCCTCTGGCCCGGCTGAACGTAGCCGATGGCATGGCAACCCCGCTGGCTCAAGCTGAGTATGAGAAGATGTACAAGACGCTGGGCGGCAAGCCAGTCCACGCTACCCTGGTATTTCACTGGGCTAGGCTAGTGGAGCTATTATACGCTGCCGAGAGGCTGCTGGAGCTCTGCCAGGACAAGGAGATCACCGATCCCAATGTGCGCACCATTCCGACTGCCACGCCGGATGAGGGGGTGGGGGTGGTAGAGGCTCCCCGGGGCACCCTGTTCCACCACTATCAGACCGACAAGAATGGCATCGTCACCAAGGTTAACCTGATTGTGGCCACGGCGCACAATTACCCGGCGATGAACATGTCGATCAAGAAGGCAGCTCAGGCTTTGATCACCAAAGGCAAGGCGGCTTCTGAGGGGCTGCTGAATATGGTGGAGATGGCCTTTCGCGCCTATGACCCTTGCAGCGCTTGTGCTACCCACACGCTGCCAGGGCAGATGCCACTGGAAGTGGTTATCTACGATAGCCAGGGAGAAGTGACAGAGAGAATCAGCCGCCATTTGCGCTAGCACCTGGTCGCGTACCTCTGTGTAACAAATGAGATTCTTCTCTGCCTGGGGTGGATCAGGATGACATCTATGAGCGTCGTCACTCTGAGCGCAGCGAAGGGTCTTATTCTGTAAAGCAATGTGATGCTGGTTTCATCCGTTAAGTGTTGGGGGGCAGGGAGCGTTCGACTACGCGGGCTAGGGGTGGATGAGGGTTGTAGGAGGAAGTGGTTATTAAGACACTCGTCTTGGGGTTAGGGAATCCCATCCTCACTGATGATGGGGTTGGTATTCGGGTAGCGGAAGAACTCAAGAGCAGGCTTGACCGGCCAGAGGTAACAGTTGAAGAAACCAGCCTGGCTGGCCTTGGGGTGCTCGACCTTTTGACCGGCTATGACAGGGTCATCCTCATTGATGCCATCCAGACGATAGGAGGCCAGGCCGGCCAGGTTTACCGGTTTGGCCCAGAGGCGCTGGCTCTTACCAGTCACACGACCTCGCCCCACGATACCAATTTCTTCACCGCGCTTGAGCTTGGCAGAAGGCTAGGTATGGCCCTGCCGCATCAGATCGTTATCTTCGCCATTGAAGCAGCCGATGTGACCACCTTCAGTGAGGAATGCACGACTGCAGTGAGACAGGCAATCCCTGTCTGCGTTGAGATGGTGCTTCAGGAACTGGCGTAGTGTCCTGGTAATAACCCTAGAGGCTCGCCCAAGAGTCCCCCACCTTCTTTGCTTTGACCCGGCGTTTCCGCCGGAGCTACAGAGATTGGCGAGTGTCTTGCAAGTGGCGGGCCGTATTTCGCATTTAGGAGTGCAACCCCCAATTCCTATCCTAACCTTGCTCTCAACTGCATTTCCTCCTATGATATTTATGATATTGGGTGATGGACTTCGTCCCTGTAGCTCAATGGGACAGAGCAACTGCCTTCTAAGCAGTAGGTTCCGGGTTCGAGTCCCGGCAGGGACGCCACTGTAATCCATGCCTGAGACGGTCCCCGGCTCAAAACCTGCTTTTGCCCCCGATTTTTGATTTCCCTTAACTTTTCGTGCGTACTTAGCTTTGCAATTTCCCTTAACTTGCGCCATTGTTACACCCTGTCGCACCACACGGCGCAGCGTTGGCGATTAGCTTGCGAGTACGGCCAGGCATTATAATAGATTTTCGAGAGATTTGATGGCTTACCCCGACAGCATCCTGCAAAAAGTCACTCGGCCAGCCCGTTACACCGGAGGCGAGTGGAATAGCGTTGTTAAAGACTGGGAGACGGCGGACGTGAGGGTCGCGCTCACCTACCCGGACATCTACGAGATCGGCATGTCCAACCTGGCCCTTTTCATCCTTTACGACCTTCTGAACAAACACCCCGGCGTCCTAGCTGAAAGGGTGTACGCTCCCTGGATCGATATGGAGGCCGCCCTGCGCCAGGCGTCTATTCCTCTTCTTAGCCTGGAATCCCGTCGGCCGCTCGCTGAGTTTGACATCGTTGGCTTTTCGCTGGGCTACGAGTTGACCTATACCAACGTGCTGAATATGCTTGACCTGGCTGGCATACCGGTGCTCGCCAGCGACAGGACTGAGTCGCATCCCCTGATAATCGCCGGAGGCAGTTGCGTCCTCAACCCCGAGCCGATGTCCCAGTTCATCGACCTTTTCGTCATCGGTGAGGGAGAAGAGGTCACCCCGAAGCTGATCGAAACCTTCCGAAGGTGGAAGAAGGAGGGGGGAAGCAAAGCAGAGCTTCTGCGCCAGGTGGCCACCATCCCTGGCATCTACGTGCCCAGCCTCTACAAAGTGGACTATCACCCTGATGGCACTGTGGCTGCTATCAGGGGCACTGTCCCTCAGGCAAAGCCCAGTATTGAGCGATGCATTGTAGCTGAGTTGCCTCCGCCGGTTACCAGACCGGTAGTCCCTTACGTAGAGGTAGTCCATGATCGTGGCGCGGTGGAGATCCAGCGGGGTTGCAGCCGAGGCTGCCGCTTTTGCCAGGCGGGAGTAATCTATCGTCCACCTCGGCACCGGCCCCCCCATGAGGTGGTGGGGGCAGTTGAGCAGCTAGTGAGGAACTGCGGCTACAGCGAGGTATCGCTCCTTTCACTCAGTGTGACTGACTATCCTGGCATCGAGGCTCTAGTGAGTACGCTGGCAAAGCGCTGTACCAGCTATCCTCTTACGCTGGCCCTCCCCAGCCTGCGTATAGATACCTTCTCGGTGGGATTGATGGACTCTCTCCGTTTTGCCAAGAAGCCGGGACTGACCTTTGCCCCCGAGGCCGGAACGGAGCGGCTGAGACAGGTGATTAACAAAGGTCTGACTGACGAGGACATCCTGAATACCATCGCCACTGCCCTGGGAAAGGGATGGACCAATTTCAAGTTCTATTTCATGATCGGCTTGCCGACAGAAACTGCGGAAGATGTGGAAGGCATCGTGCGACTGGTAGATAGGATACGCCGCCTGGGTAAAGGCGGGCAACCCAGAATTAAGGTCAGCGCCTCTACTTTCATACCCAAGGCGCACACTCCTTATCAGTGGGCTACCCAAAACAGTCGGGAGGAGCTGGAGTCCAAGTGTCAAATACTGAAGCAGGGCCTGCGCAGCCCGAGGATTCGCCTCTCCTGGGAAAACCCTGAGACCAGCCTGCTCGAAACCGTCCTGTCACGGGGCGATCGCCGCCTGGGCGAAGTGATTCATCATGCCTGGCGGTTCGGTGCCACCTTTGATGCCTGGGACGAGCGCTTCAACTATGATAACTGGCTGAAAGCCTTCGACAAGGCGGGGCTTGATCCATCTTTCTATGCTCATCGCCAGCGCCCCCTGGAAGAAGTCATGCCCTGGGCACACATAGACGTGGGGGTGAGCGCCGACTTCCTTAAGCGGGAGTACCAGTACACCTTTCAGGGCAAAGAAACGGCAGACTGTCAACAGCGCTGTAGCGCCTGCGGATTGGAGAAACGGCTATCCATTTGCCGGGGGAAATACGCCGGATCAAGTTGAAGCTTTGGCTGGCCTTCTCCGGCAGGGGTCATCCTTCCCAAATTGAAGGACTGATCTAGCAAGTACCTAATCTATGACCAGCTTTTGTGTCTTGTCGTGACTGGACCTATTCCTTATCTCTCCAGACGCCATCCACGAGAATCTTTTTCTCTTTGTCTTTGAGATGTGCGCCTCTGAAGGTGGTCTTATACTCTTCGGGCAGTGTTATTCCGGCATCTGTGGCGTATTTGATCATTCTGGTGATTTCCACTACCTTAATGGCCACATTTCGGACGCGGATCATCCCGGCCTTGTCATCCAGCACACCATGTTCCAGGAAGGCCGGCCTTTGTCCAAAGGCGGCTGCGCTGGCAGTAGCCCAACCTCTGGCAACTGAGAAACCTGCGCCTCTAGCCACCACCTCCAGGTCTTCCAAAGCTCGTTCCAATCCCATTCCCAGGAATCCAACGGACAACAAACCGGACACTTTGTTCCTGAAGCTATAGGTGAAGAACTGGTAATACCTCCACCTGGATATCAAGGTGGGAAACAGAGGAGCGACGCTCACGTTCCACACAGGTGCCCCCAGGATCAAGCCGTCACTCTTGATCATCTTGTCAAAGACCATATGAGCGTCATCCTGCACCTTGCATGGCGCCCGGTTTTCTATACACCACTGGCAGTGTTTGCAGAGGGCAATTTGCTTGTCTGCCAGCGTGACGAACTCTGTTTCCACGCCTGGCACTTCAGATGCCACTTTCAACGCTTCCTGCACCATGGTGTCGCAGTTGCCACCCTTAATGGGGCTTCCCGATATACCCAGCACTCTGATGTTGACCGGTATCGTTTTCACTGTTTTCTCCTGTCTAGAGGTTCACAGGTGTCCTATCTTCAGCGGGTGGAGTAAACCCCATGTATCACAGCCATCAAGCCTCGACCGTGTTTCCAGGGTCATCTGCTATTGACAAGAAATAGCAACTCCAGAAGCACAACCTCAGAATGTCCCGACCCTACTTCTTCACAGGATGAGAGAACTCCTTAGGCGGTCCTTTCTTACTAAGCTCACAAACCAGGGCCGCAATTGGACTGGAATGCCCTATTTCATGGCCGATCGCTAAGGCGTAGCTCAGGTCTTTGGTGCCCACATAGTATGTAGGCGGGGGTGGGTCAGTCCACATGGACTTGAGCCACTGCCAATTCTGTACCGAGAAACTGTTCCCGGAGCCTATCTTGATATGCTCCACCAGCATTTCTTCACTGGCGCCGTTCTTAATTCCCCAGGCTATCGCCTCAGCAGCCACCCAGGAGTTGATGATGGCGCACATGTTGTTCACCAGTTTGACTATTTGACCCATTCCCAAGGGCCCACAATAGGTGATCCTGCCCATTGTCTCCAGGACAGGGCGGTACTTTTCAAGCACCTCCTTGTTTCCACCGACGCTGATGCCTAGGGTTCCCGCTTCCGCCCCCATACGAGCCCCGACCACCGGGGCATCCAGCACGCCGACCTTTCTTTTTTCCGCCGCCTCTCCCACCTTCTTACAGAAGGCAGGGGAGAAGGTGCCCATCAGGAGAATCCCATCACCGCTCTTCGTTCCCTCGAGCAAACCCGTAGGCCCAGAGATCACGTCTTCTGCTTGCTTGTCGTTTTGCACCATGATGATAGTGACGTCTGAGGCTTGAGCTACCTCTTTAGGCGTCTTGACCTCTTTGGCACCCAGGTTCTTCATTTCCTCAATCGGCTGTCGCCTCACGTGACCACACACTGTGGTCTCAAATCCATGCGTTACCACCCTCTTGGCCATAGGTAAGCCTATATCCCCGAGACCGATGAATCCCACCTTCTTCACTTCACCAGCCATTCTATTGCCTCCTTCCCGATTCAGGTTACAATTGTATTCTCGTCAGGATAGCAAAGTGTTATTGTCCCAACGTCGTTAGTTGTCCCGTCACGGGTCACAACTACTTTCTCTTGTACCTCATGAATCTGTACTTATCAAGTTCTGCGTAGTTGTGCGATGGAATGACGAAGGTCGTCTGGGTATGCTCTATGATAGCCGGACCATTCACCCTGTTACCGGGTTCCAGGAGGTCCTGCTCCCAGATATCGCACTTAGTCCACTTCCCATCCATGAAGGCCTCTCGCTGTCCCTTGTAGGCCTTCTTGGGCGGCTCTTTCCCCTGGAGGGGGTAGGAGGGTATGATTGGTTTTGGTTTCTTAGCGATGGCCTCAACGTAGATCTCGGTGATCTGGTAACCTGACTCTGGGTAACGAGCTCCGGCGGGATAGATGCTGGTATAGCTCTTTTCGAAGGCGCCTATGATTTTGTCCAGGTCTTCTAAAGTCTGGACTCTACCTACCTCCACTGGGACCTCCCAGGCATGCATCTGACCTATGTAGCGACAGGACATACCATGTCTGAAGGTCACGGTTTCCGGCGCAATACCCTCAGTCTCTAGCTCTGCCAGCCCCCTCTGCTCCAGTTCTTGCCACGCCTTACTCAAGATACTTCCCTGATAGAGTTTGACCTCCTTGCTCATATCAGGAGTCAGGAAGAAGGTGACTGCCTTGTCGTAGCGATGAAAATAGTCAGCGCCACACACTCCAAAGGCGGAGAAGACGGCAGCCCAGGGCGGCACAATGATGTCACCGAACTGGATAAGCCGCTCCACCCCCCACAGATGCAGTGGGCCAGCGGCTCCATAGACCAGTAGGGTGAACTCGGCTGGATTGAGTCCTCTTGACAGAAGGGCGCCGTTCATATGGTCAGCTACTCTGGCATGCAACAAATCCAGAATCTTGAGGGACACGTCGTATACATCCTGGCCCAAGGGCTTGGCCACCCTCGTTTCCAACTCCCTTAAGGCCCTTTCCCTATCAACCTTAAGGGTTCCCGCCAGGTAGTAGTCCGGGTTCATGTACCGGAGAACGAGATCTATGTCTCCGATGGTGGTCTCATTGGACTTATAGCAAGTGCCCAGATCGGCTCTGACGCTTTGAGGCCCGATGGTGATGCGCTTGGTCACCGCGTCGGCATTGACGACATGGCTGGTGCCGGCACCGATAGAGTCTATGGCGATCATTGGCATCCTCAGGCGGTGACCAGAGAACACCGGCTCTTTGTCTACTGGCAAGAGTCCGCCGGCGATAAGTCCGATATCGCAGGTGGTGCATCCCAGGTCCCAGCAAACAATATTGGGTAGGTTCAGAAAGTCGGAGATGAATTTGCCCCCCAGGAGGCCCCCTGTTGGCCCGGAGATGGCTGCCTCGGCCAGTTTGGTGTAGCGGATGTTAGCCGCCGCACCGTAGGCCAGCAGAGTCGTTAACTCATACTTAAACCCCTCCTTGCGGGCTGCTTCCTCCACACCGAAGTACTTCTTTCTGGCGACCTCCGCGGTGTAGCACTGGATAAGGAGGGTCTTCAGTCTTTCGCTCTCATTGGGCACAGAGCACATTTCATGGGAGGCAACCACCGGAATATCTAGGCCACGCTTGTGGATGATTTCCAGGGCGATCTCCTTCATCCTTTTCTCATGGATGGGGTTAGAGTAGCAGGCCAGGGTCAGAACGCCGATCACTTCCACGCCATTATCCAGAAGCTCGTTGACAGCCTTGACTACCTCTGCTTCTACCAGGGGAATAACGATGGTACCTGGGGGATAGTGGTGCGCCATATAGTAGCTACCTGGTGAGATGCGCTCGGTTACCTCTTTGATATTTTCAGGCTGGACTAACCAGGGGGTGTGTTCGTGCAACTGCTGGTGCAGTATGTCTTCATAAGACTGGCCTAACCAGGTGAGGCCCCTTTCCATGATGGGCATGTGGCCGAACCCTCTGGTTATTATCAGTCCCACGTTGCTACCGCCTTGAGTCACCAGGATATTGACCATGGCCGTTCCAGTATAGGTGGAAAACAGCGCATCTTTGTGGACCTGGGCAGAGGTCATTCCCCAGCGGGCAGCCGCATCGCTGAGAGCGCCAAGGTAGCTGATCTTCTCGTCCTCATGGTGGGTCAGGAACTTGCCGGTGGCGAATTTGCCATCTTTATCGACAAGAAAGCAGTCGGTCATCGAGCCTCCGGCATCCTGAGCGATCAAATAGCCATGATCTCGGATCTTTGCCATTTCATGCCTCCTTTGCCCAATTTGCAGGTATGTCTAGGGTTCTGTCCTGGAACCAATCTGGTCGCTCATCTTCCAGGGGTTTTCCCAGCCATTCTCTGTAGAAGGTGTCCAGGTCAGGGAACATCTCGGACACAGGTGGATAGCCGACGGGCACAACCTCCACTGCCAGGAGGGCGAAGCAGCCCGGGCAATAGAACTCCCTCATCTCCACCAAGTTCGCATTGGGCAGGGCCTCCTCTACCGAGACTACCTCGGCCATCTCCTCACGGGTCTTTCTGACATAGACCCGGCAGCTCAGCTTCCAGTTGGCTCGGTAGTCCCCAAACTCATGCCCGCAGTCGCACTTCACTACCCTACCCCCGCCTTTCTTGGCCACGATATAAAGATGGTCCGAAATGCGAAGGAGTATCTTGTCCTTCCATGGGACGCGCTCTTGCAATATCTCCAGATATTTCCAGAAGCGATCTCTGTCCTTGGGGCGGAGGCGCAGCATCTTCTTGACCTCTTCCCAGGCCAGATTGCCTTCCACCAGGAGTTTCAGGTGTTCCTTACTGACACGCTCGTCTCTTGGTTCCATACTTCCCCTTTCTCTTATAACTTGTAGTCCTCGGGTAACTGCCACATGCCCATGAATTCCCTGCGGAACTTGCCATATTTCAAACAATCGGCATACATATTGTAGACATCCTCAGGAAACTCTTTCTTTGTTACCTTTTGCCTCTCTTCCCTCCACCACTCTCTGGCGTCAACCGACCTCTCCTGCCGCCTCTTGCGTATCTGCTGACGCAACTTGTTACTCTCGGCTACTTTCACCTTCCCTTTTTCGTCCGTCACTGCCCCGTAGACGGTCCTTGCTGCATCAGGAGTCATCCAACCATAATGCAGATCATCCTCCACCAGAGCATAGTCCCTTTCCAGAGGATCACCCCAACCACCCATCGCCGTGCTAGCGCTGGCAAAGATATCACCATCCTTGCATGGGATATTAGGCGTAGCAGTGTTATAGACCTCCACGCTACCAGCTTTCAACCTTCCCTCCGCTAGCCATTTCCTGACTTCGAGGAAATCCCTGGGATAGGACTTGCCCTCTTTCAGAAGTTCCCTCATGTTGGTATCGTGGGCGAAGACGACGACATCATTTATGCCCGGATACCCGCCGCCCATTCCCGTGGCAGCTCGACCCATGCCACCGCTGGAGGCAAAAACAGCTGCGGTCAGAGATTGACCCGGATCAACGATCATCTGGCACATACCTATTCCCAGCCCGCCTCTGTACTTGCCGTGCCCGCAGTAGTTAGGGACAAGCTTCCTGCCTATGTTCAACTGGGTTGGCTGCAAGAACTCACCCAGTTCAGCCTCACCCATGTCCGGTGCCGGGTTGGGTGAGCAGAACGCGGCAGCGACACCATCCCTGTAGGGAAAGGCCTTGCAACTACAGCAGGTAATCAGGGTCATATCGCCGCCAGCCCAGCGGAATCCATCCTTCATTACACCGGAGAGCCCATATCCGACACCATCAGGTTCTCGCCCCAAATATTCTTCCAGGTAGCCCCTGGCAAAAAAGGCGTAGTTGAGAACAGTATGGAACATGAAAACATACTTGCCAACTTCGGCCAGAGACATAACGGTGGCGGCGAAGGGGTTTTGCGGGTTGAACATGCTGCCCGGTGGCAGGTTCCAAGTGGTCATGTACTGTATAGAAGAGTTGATGGTGGAGGTGTAGGCAAACATCGGCCAGGCACCCAGCGATGTCAGCATCCTTACAGCAGGCTCATAGGCATTGCAGTGAAAATCGCCTTCACTGGTCATCCCTTCCAGGTCCATGTGCAGGCTGCCATCGGGGCGAATATGTACCTCCGCGGGCTCATGGATAATCCAGTCCCTGTTCGAGCCAGCGAATAGCTTGCCGACTACCCCCTTATACTTCACCATGCTAATGTTAAGGTAGTGATATATACCCGGGACCGCTTGAGTTTTGATCCTCTGTATCAGTACTCGTCTCTCCCGTTCGATGATCTCCCTCAAGCCTCTTCGGAAATAGTCAATCCCAAACTCCTCCACCACCTCCATGACCCTCTTTTGCAGTGCTACCGCCCCGGCCACCCTCATCTTGTCATCCAGAACATTGAAAGCCTCTGTCCGCGTCCGCCTCTTCCAGTGCAGTTCCCACCACTTGTGCGCCTTGAAGTTTGCCCCTATCTTGGTGGGTGGCACGGTAAATCCATCGGTGAAAACGCTAGGCGAGATCACGCCCAGCCCGCCGGGCTGGAGCCCCCCGACA